>NZ_CP048914.1:1800000-1958905 GCF_014023125.1 Candidatus Xianfuyuplasma coldseepsis | reverse complement strand
GAGTTGATCCATCAATTATGGGAATGGGTCCTGTACCTGCGATTCGACACGCATTACAAAGTACTGGACTAGCATTAAAGGATATCGATTTATTAGAATTGAACGAGGCATTTGCTGCTCAAAGTCTAGGTGTTGTCATAGAATTATCAAAAGAACATCAAGTATCCGTAGATGATATTATGGCAAGAACAAATGTCAATGGTGGAGCTATAGCTTTAGGCCATCCCGTTGGGGCTAGCGGTAACCGCATTGCAACAACGCTCATTCATGAAATGATCAAACAAAAAAGTACTTATGGATTAGCATCATTATGTATTGGTGGCGGTATGGGAACAGCCATTATCGTTAAACGAGTGGAGGAATAATATGAGATTACAAAATAAAATTGCCGTTGTTACCGGTGCGGCAAAGGGTTTAGGAATGGAAATGGCAAAATTGTTTGCTCAAGAAGGAGCAACAGTAATAGCCGCAGACATGAGCGAATTAAGTTATGAAGCAAAGAATGTATTTGGATATCAACTTAACGTTGCGGATGCAGAAGCATGTAAGACGTTTTATGATGACATTATCAACAAGTATGAACGAATTGATATTTTAGTGAATAATGCAGGAATAACACGTGATTCGATGACGCGTAAAATGACGGATGAACAATGGAATATAGTTGTTGATGTCAACCTTAAAGGTGTGTTCAATCTCGTTCGTTATGTCGGTCCACAAATGGAAACTATCGGTGGTGGATCAATAATCAATATTAGTAGTGTTGTTGGTGAATATGGAAATATTGGTCAAGCGAATTACAGTGCGACAAAAGCCGGATTAATTGGCCTTACAAAAACGTGGGCTAAGGAATTTGCTCGAAAAGGTGTTCCTGTACGAGTAAATGCGATTGCTCCCGGTTATATCATGACAGATATATTAAAAACTGTTCCAGAAGATTTATTACAAAAATTTGCACAACTAACCATGTTAAAACGTCTTGGTCAACCTGAAGAAATTGCGAAATCAGCACTGTTTTTAGCAAGTGATGAATCCAGTTATGTGACGGGACATACACTAAGTGTTAACGGTGGAATGCGATTATAAAACATAACTGAGGTGATTTTATGTCCACAAACAATGTGGGGATTGTGGGGATTGGAATTTATCTTCCAAAACAAGTGATGACCGCAAAAGAAATTGCTGAACAAACGAATGGTGTTTGGACAGAAGATGCGGTAATCGAGAAACTAGGAATCAAACAAAAATTAATAGCTAATGATCAAGAAGGTTCACAAGAAATGTCCTACTTGGCAGCGAAAGATTGCCTTGAAAAGACAGGGGTGAACCCTCTTGATATTGACGTTATTTTAAGTGTTACTGAAGAGTGGAAAGAGTATCCTCTTACAACGAGCGCTTTATATGTACAAGGTAAAATTGGGGCGACAAACGCATGGGGAATTGATCTTCAAAATCGTTGTTGCACAACTTGTTCTGCACTTAAAATTGCCAAGGATATGCTGATAGCGGATGACGAAATCAATACAATCATGATTGTTGGTGGATATCGCAATGGTGATTTTGTTGATTATCAAGATAAAACGATGTCGATGATGTACAACTTATCTGCAGGTGGTGGCGCGTTAATTCTTCGAAAAGGATATGACAAAAACCTTGTACTCGGTAGTCATATTATTGGGGATGGTAGTTTGGCGAGAACCGCCGGTTGCACGATTGGTGGAACCGTCAATCCAATTACCAAACAGAATGTTGACAAAGCCTATAAATCATTGACCCTAATGGAACCACAAATGATGAAGGCTAGATTGAACGACGTGTCAATGAATAATTGGCTCACCTGTATTGATGAATCGTTGCGAAAGTCACAAAAAACGCGAAACGATATTGATTATCTTGGGATTCTTCATATCAAACGTTCTGGCCACGAACATATGTTACAAGAACTGTCGTTAGAACCCGAACAATCGACTTATCTGGAAGACTATGGTCACATCGGACAAATCGATCAGATACTATCTTTGTACCTGGGATTAGAACAAGGGAGAATTAAAGATGGAAATACCGTATGTTTACTTGCTGCGGGTATTGGGTATGTATGGGCTTCAACAATAGTGAGGTGGGGATAGATGACGACCTTTTTAAACATTTTGTTCAATAGCCTAGAAACAGGTAGTGTGTATGCGTTAGCTGCACTTGGTATTGTCTTGATTTTTCGCACATCGCGAACAACAAACTTTGCCCAAGGCACAATCGGTACATTTATGGCGTTTATTGCCGCGTTTGCGATGATGAAGCTTGGATATAATATTTGGGTTGTGACGATTGTTGCACTATTAGCCGCATTTCTTACTGGTGTTATCATTGATACGATTATCATTCGGCCAGCTTCGAAAGCTGGTGCTGTATCCAAACAGATTATCACGTTAGGGATTATCATGGTTTTAACGGATCTTCAAACCTTTATTTTTGGGGTGGATACCCAAACATTGGATCGTTATATCCCTTCACAATATAGTATGAGTATCTTTGGTGCAACACTGCAATACAATACATTATTGATTATTGTTGTATCCTCGCTGCTTATGATTGGACTGTTTTACTTTATCCAAAAAACTCGTTGGGGACTCGCTACTAGGGTAACTGCAGTGGATGAGACGACATCGAAGTTAATGGGGGTTCCAACAAAACGAATTACGATGATATCATGGGCTACAGCAGCAATGCTTGGTACGCTCGCAGCGATTTTTGTTGCACCACGAGTCACAGTTCGCTCCGACATGCTAGTATCGGTACAAGTCAGTGCGTTTTTTGCAGGAACTTTAGGTGGATTTTCGACATTTTATGGACCAGTAATTGGAGCTTACATCATAGCATTATTGAAAAACGTAACCTCATTTTACATTTCTACTGAATGGGGAGATGTAATTGTTTATCTAATTATATTGCTGTTTTTATATTTTAAACCATATGGATTGTTTGGTAAAAAACCAGACAAGAAAGTGTAGGTGCTGAGCATGAATAAGAAACGACAATCCATGATCACATCTATACGAGAAGGAGTCAAAGCATTACGACATCCAGGGGCATTTCTGAAGCAACATCCTCGAATGATGTATATCGTATTTGGATTATTGTATATGGTAATTGCCTACTTGCCTCATTTCGGATTAATTGAATTTGGGACTATGGGTGTATTTGCCTATATTGCAATCTACAGTATTGTTGCCCTGGGACTCAATCTACTATTGGGATTTAGTGGTTTGATTTCATTGAGTACTGCGGGATTTATGGGTGCTGGAGCGTTGGGTACTGGGGTCTTAATTCAACAAGGATTACCCTTTGAACTCGCTGCAGCAATTGCAGTGATAACAGCAGGGGCAATTGGTGCCTTAATCGGCTTGTTTTCCCTAAAGGTTGAAGGGATATATCTTGCCATAGCAACGCTATTTGTTGGGGAGATTCTGCATAAAATATATACACAAGTAGCCATCTTTGGCGGCGATGCTATTCGCATTGGTGCAATCAAAGTATTTGGTCTCCGTGAACTGAGTCAAATTTCCCAAATTGATCGGACGTATTTATTTATCTTAATTGTCGCAATCCTTGTACTCATGATGATTGTTATGCATAATATCGTTCACAGTAAAACAGGTCGTGCATTATTAGCGATGAGTCGGAGTGAACACGCTGCTCAAGCGATGGGGATCAGCATCCTTCGGTATCGTTTGACAGCATTTGTTACAGCAACCATGTTTGCCGCCACAGCTGGTGTCGCATATGCACTATATTTCCAAAGTGTTACCACAGCACAGTGGACACTATCGGCTAGTTTATTTATTATTGCTATGGTAGTTGTCGGTGGTTATAAATCGATTTATGGAACGTTGCTTGGTGTGTTCATTATCCATGGTATCCCAGAGTTGATAATCAAAGACTATTTAGGGGACGTTAGTTATATTTTTTCAGGAATCCTTATTATTATAGTCATCATATTTTATCCCAATGGTTTTGTGTATATTTGGTACGATCTTAAGGGATGGATGTATAAAGTTAACGTTAAGCAAAAGATTAAGAATCTATTTACAAAAGAACCAACGAATCGAGGGGATTCCCAATGAGCAACGTACCAATACTACAATTACAGAATGTGGGGAAAACCTTTGGTGGATTGCGTGCGGTTGATCAACTAAGTTTAACGGTTGAATCCGGAGAAATAGTTGGTTTAATTGGTCCCAATGGAGCTGGAAAAACAACAGTGTTTAACTGTGTTACACAGTTTTATAAAGATTATGATGGTGATATTTTATTTCAAAATAAAGAAGGACAAATTGTCAATCTACGTGATTATAAAGTGACGCAAGTGATTTCTCAAGGACTAGCTAGAACGTTTCAAAATGTTGAACTGGTCAAAGACCTTAGTATCATTGATAATCTCTTAATAGGTGGGCATTATGAATTTACAACAGGCATCGTGCAACATATTTTTATGACACCTAAAGCAAGAAGAGAAGAACGTCAAATGCGTCAAAAAGCAGAAACGATATTGGAGTCGTTAGGTATTCTGCATTTGAAGGATTTTTACGTTGCTGGTCAACCATATGGAATCCTAAAGAAAATTGAAATTGCACGGACACTTATGAGCGATCCGAAATTGATTATCTTGGATGAACCAGCGGCAGGCTTGAATGATCAAGAAACCGATGAACTGGAGCAGATTATACGACAAATAAAGAAAGACTATAATGTAACAATATTACTGATTGAACATGATATGGGATTTGTGATGAATCTATGTGATCGGGTTTGTGCTATTAATTTTGGACGATTTCTGGCATTTGATACGCCTGAGATGATTCAAAAGAATCAAGCCGTAATTGAAGCGTATTTAGGTGGTGATAATGTATGAGTGAGGTATTAAACATTCAACACTTAAGTGTTTCATATGGTGCAATAGCAGCACTCAAGGACGTATCGATAACGGTCCAAAAAGGTTCTATTACAGCAATCTTAGGAGCTAATGGTGGTGGAAAGAGTACATTACTGAAAACCATCTCAGGATTGATTCCACCAAAATCCGGTCGAATTCTCTTTGATGGATTGGATATTTCCAAAGTTTCGGCAGATAAGATTACGGATATGGGGATTATCCATGTCCCAGAAGGACGTCAGATTTTCGGTGAACTAACGGTACTCGAAAATCTAATGATTGGCGCATTTACCGCAAAAGAAGGACCTGTGAATAAAGCGTACTTGCGCGGAGAGTTCTTGCAACGTTATTCGGATCGAGAAGAAGTTGTATTAAGTCGTAAAGAGATGATTGCCAATAACCTATTACGTGTTTACGAGTATTTTCCTGTATTGCAGGAACGGAAACAACAGCAAGCTGTATCATTATCCGGTGGCGAACAGCAAATGCTTGCGATTGGGCGTGCATTGATGAGTACACCACAGATGTTGATTCTTGATGAGCCGTCTTTGGGATTGGCACCACTGATTGTCAAATCAATTTTTGAGATTATTGCCGATTTAAATAAAACAATTGGCCTTACAGTACTGATTGTAGAGCAAAATGCTTTGCAAACACTACAAATTGCAGACTATGCCTATGTACTGCAAGTCGGCCGGATTGTCAAATCAGATAAAGCATCTGTTTTGGCAAAAGATACAACTCTAGTTGAAGCGTATCTAGGAAAATAGAAGTACATCTGGACATTCAGATTACAAATAAAAATAAAAAAAAATAATTAGGAGGAAACATGAAAAAATTAGTTTTAGCAGTAGTTTTATTTATGGCAGTGTTCACCTTATCAGCATGTGTGGAAGACATTGTTGAAGAGCAACCAGACGTGGTACCTGGAGTTACTGATACCACAGTTAAAGTAGGGAACGCAGCAGCAACAAGTGGACCTTATGGAAGTATTGGATTGGGATTTAACGCTGGAATTGAAGCATATTTCGATATGGTGAATGAAGATGGCGGTGTAAATGGTCGCGAGATTGAATTCGTACATTATGATGATGAGTTTGATCCTGCTAAAGGAGATACCTACACCAAAACATTAGTCGAAGACGATGAAGTCTTTGCACTTGTAGGACATTTTGGAACAGGTACGGTTGCAATGACGTTGGATTACTTGACTGAAATTGGAATTCCTACGGTCTATTATGCAACTGGATATAGTGCATTATACAATCCGGATGCAGAAGGAACCGAACGAGCTAGCTTCCCTGTACAACCTGTTTACAATACCGAAGGTGAAGTAATGCTTGCTCGTGCAATCAGTGATTTAAGTGCAGAATCTGTTGGTATTATTTATACAACGGATGATGCAGGATATGGTTGGTTAAATGGAGCACAAAGCTATGCAACTCAAATCGGATTATCGATGGCTACTGCATCCGTTGCAGCAACTTCAGATGATATGAGTACCGCTGCACAACAAATGATTGCAGCAGATGTTGACGTAATTATCGTTGCCGCAAATCAAGCACCAGCTACAACCATCGTTTTGGCTCTAGAAGCTGCTGGTAGTGATATTCCTGTCATTACATCATATGTTAATGCAGCAGGAACATGGATTACCCCAGTTATGTCTGCGCTATCAAGCTTTGATATTTATGCAAGTGCATGGATTGATATCTTCGATTCTGAAGGTGCATTATCTGCTGATTATAACTTGTATGCAGCAGAAGTAGATCCTGCATATGTTAACAACGCATTTGCATTTGCTGGTTGGATTGCTGCAGCAACGTTCGTTGAAGGATTAGAACGAGTTGGAACCGATGACTTAACGTGGGATAACTTTATTGATGCAATGGAAGAAAACCCAGTACCATTACCATTTGATGTCACGGTTGATTATGCGGATGGAAAACGAGTTGGAACCGAATCAATGGCATTCTTACAAGCTGCTGTTGTTGGTGAAGCAGCCGCATTTACTACCTTGCAACCTATTCAATCAATTACTGAAATTTTAGGCGAATAATTACACAAGATTTTATCATGGCAATAGGATGGAGCATTCTCCATCCTTCTCGTCATGACTAGGAGGAATAAATATGGCGAAGATTATTACGATCAATGAGGCTTTGAACCTTGTTCAAGAAGGCGATCATATTGTTGCAGGAATGGCAGCGAGTGAAGGTCGAGAGTTCTTTACGAAATTACATGAAGTATCTGATCGCATAGAACATATTACTATTGATAATTGCTTACCAATGTATCCATATGAATTTATGGTTAATGATCAGTACAAGGATCATTTTACAGTCAATAGCTGGTTTTTTAGTGGCGATATCCGAAAGGCGTTTCGAAACGGGAACATCGCATTCATTCCGAACCAATTACACTTTGCCGGAGTACGACGGATAGAACACAAAAAACCGAATATCTATGTTGGAAACTGTACCCTTCCTGACAAACATGGATTTGTTTCGTTATCGCTTTCCAATGTGTATGAAAAGAAAATGTTGGAAGCAGCAGATACTGTTATTTTAGAAATTAATCCCCATTTCCCTCGAACACTCGGGGATCTTGAGGTTCATCAATCAGATATAGATTATTTTGTCAAAGTAGATTATTTACCGCCAGAATTACCCGATACCGAGCCGAATGAGAAAGATTTAAAGATTGGGGAGTTAATCGCCAGTTATATCCACGATGGGGATACGATTCAACTGGGTATTGGTGGAATTCCCAATGCTGTAGCGAATGCCCTTATGGACAAAAAGGATTTAGGTGTGCATACAGAAATGTTGACAACAGGATTTATGAAGTTGTTTAAGGCAGGCGCGGTAACCAATAAGAAAAAGACGTTACATAATGGTAAAATGGTTGCTGCATTTGCACTGGGTACTCCGGAATTGTACGACTTTATTGATGACAATCCTGGGATATTATTGTTGGATGGAAATTATGTGAATGATCCTTGCATCATCGGGCAAAATGACAATCAAGTATCCATCAATACAACCATTGAAGTTGATTTAACTGGACAGTGTTGTAGTGAATCAATCGGTACAAGACAGTTTAGTGGTACCGGTGGACAAACGGATACTGCAACGGGGGCACAACGGGCGAAGAATGGGCGTAGTTTTATTGCGCTTTACTCCACCACAAAGGTGCGAGATAAAGAGACCGGAGAACGCATTGAAGTCTCCAAAATCGTCCCTACATTAAAACCGGGGGCTGCAGTGAGTTTATCTCGTAATGATGTGGATTATATTGTCACAGAATATGGTGCCGTACGTTTACGTGGGACAAGTATTAAGGAACGTGTTGAACTACTTATTAGTGTTGCACATCCGAAATTTCGCGATGAACTGCGTCAACAAGCAAAAGAAATCGGGTATATCGAATGAGTATATTCGAATATAAAAAATATCGGATTTATTACACGATTGATGGTGCGAATAAAACCGATGCAATCCCAGTTATTATCCTAAATGGAATTATGATGTCAACCGTGAGTTGGGATGCTTTTATACCAGCATTTACAGAACATCATCCAGTCATCCGGTATGATATGCTTGATCAAGGGCAAAGTACCAAAATGAATACAACATATACACAAGAACTGCAAGTCGAGATCTTGCATCATTTATTAATGTATTTGAAGATTAAAGAAGTCAATATCGTTGGGATTAGTTATGGTGCAAGTGTTGCGTTACAATACGCGGCAAAATATCCGAAAACTGTACAACATTTAGTTGTTGCAAATGCAGTAGCAAAGACATCACCATGGTTAAAGGCTATAGGTGATGGATGGAACGAAGTAGCCAAGTCGCGGAATGGTTTGGCGTATTATAACATCACGATTCCTTATATTTATTCACCGCAATTTTATACCAAAGAGATTGCTTGGATGGAGCAACGAAAAGAGATGTTAATACCCCTATTTAGTAATCCCTCATTTCTTGATGCCATGATTCGGCTAACAGTTAGTGCGGAAACGCACAATACAATTGACGTCCTCGACAAGATTACTGCACATACCCTAATCCTTTCAGGGGATATGGATTGTTTAACACCAGTGTATGAACAAGAGATTTTACATCAACGAATTGCGGATTCCAAATTAGTGGTCTTACCACAGTGTGGGCACGCATCTATGTATGAACAACCTGATTTGTTCACAAGTATCGTACTTGGGTTTATCAATCACAAGGATAAACCATCAATCGTATAGGAGAGATTATGAAGAAGAAAGCTATCACATTAAAAAATGAAGAACAGTATTATTATATTGATACCGAAAAAGGAGATCAAATTATTGTCTTGTTACATGGAAACATGTCAAGTAGTATTCACTATAAACCACTAATCGAGAGATTTAAAGGGCAATATCGAGTGATTGCTCCAGATATGCGGGGGTTTGGTGACTCATCCTATAAAAAGCCTATTGATTCACTCCATGATCTAGCTGATGATGTTCTTGATTTCCTTCGTATTTTAGGAGTAAAAAAATATCATCTTGCAGGATGGAGTACCGGTGGAGCAATTGCGATGTCGATGGCAATAAAAGCCCCAAACCAAATCGATAAACTAATTCTTATTGAATCCTGTAGTTATCGCGGATACCCGATTTTTAAAAAGAATGATCAATTTCAACCTATTGTTGGGGATTATTATCAATCCAAAGAAGACATGGCGACAGATCCAGTACAAATTGCACCGATGGTACAGGCATTTGAAACAAATAATGTTGCAATGATGAATGCGGTATGGGATCAAGCGATTTACACCGTAAATAAGCCATCCAAAGAAGATAATGATTTGTATCTAAGTGAAACGATGAAACAACGGAATCTTGTCGATATTGATTGGGGATTAATGACCTTCAATTTATCCAACTTCTCCAATGGTGTTACATTGGGAGATGGTACGATTCATCAAATTGATTGTCCCGTCTTGTCGTTTTGGAGTGAACAAGATATGGTTGTCCTTGAGTATATGGTGGATGAAACCGTTGAGGCACTGCAAAACGTAAAAAAAATCACATTAGAGAATTCAGGACATAGTCCGTTAGTTGATTGCCCAGACAAACTAGCGAAGCAAATAATACATTTCATTCAGTAAAACTCCTATTGAAAAAGAACATCGATTGTTGATGTTCTTTTTCGTTTACTTTATAATATAGTCGAGGTGATGTTATGAAATACAGCATAAAAGAATATCCAGAACGCTATTTTATAGGCATTGAACTAGAAGGGGGAGTACACCATTCTTCCGCAGATAAAATTCCTTTGCTGTGGGAGTCCTTTTTCGATGACATGAAGTTACTTGATCAATCAAAATTACAAGACAAGTTTATTGGTTTAGAGTGTTATCCACCTGATTTCAGAGAGACGAAAACGTTTGATTATTATACGATGATTCAAACATCTGAATTGGTCGAGCAGGATGGATTTGTGTCAAAAAAACTACCAGCAGGTTCCTACATCAGTTTTGAAATATTATTTCGTGATATTACCAATCAAATCCACGCATGTTATGAATACGTTAAAGAACATAACATTAACGTTCATATGGGGTTTGATTTTGAAGACTATTTAAACGATCAAGATTATACCAATGCAGACGATTCAGTGCTACATTTTTCGATGTTGCTCGAAACGGATAATCGTGATGAATAAGAATCGTCTTAGTGCACGTTTTCAGGCATTGTATATGGCGTTGATGCAGTTTGTTGAATCCAATAATGATCAGGGAGTACTCAACGCATTACAAGGGTTTCAGAACGATGATGGTGGCTTTGGTCATGGATTAGAACCGGATATTCAACTCCCAAAAAGCAATGTTGCTAGTACAGATTTAGCGATTAGTCTTCTTGACGATCTTCCTCAATCGAACGCAAAGGAGACAATGATTCAACAAATCGTTCAATATTATGAGTCGGTATTTGATTATGATACGTTATCATTTGAGATGGTCCCAAACGAGGTCGACAATTATCCCCATGCAATTTGGTGGAACTACGATGGATTGGATTCTTTCACCTTTGGAAATCCCAATCCTGAAATCGCGGGATTCTTGTACCAATATCAGAATTATTTGCAAGGATTTCCTCTTGATACATTTATCAATAACGTAATTAAATACCTAATGGATACCGATGATGAACATATCCAAATGCATGTCCTCATTAGCTATTTGCTGTTTTATAAACGAGTGAGTTTGGACATTAAGCAGCGCATCAAACCTCGTCTTGTTACATTGCTTCAGCAACATCTCCAAACAGAACCTGAATCTTGGTCTAGTTATGGACTTGAACCGTATAAAGTCTATCGTATTGCGCCGGAGTTTATGGAAGCATATCAAGATAGTTTAGCGGTGAATATTCTTCAAAAAGAACGGCTCTTACAGGAGGGAGAACTTCTTCCAAACTGGTCATGGAATCAGTATGATGATGTATTCCAACAAGTGAAGTACGACTGGGCTGTATGGATGGAGTACGATGTAACATATGTCCTACAACAATGGAAGAAACAGCTGTAGCTGTTTCTTTTTTTTTGTGTGAGAAAGATGGGCATCATTTACGTATCATATGGTTGAGGTGAAAAAATTATGAGAAAACAACTAATGGTAATGCTGCTACTTATTTTATTGTCCGTAACATCGGTTCGTGCAACGGGACTTGCAACATTATTACCGGGAGGTAAGAACTATATTGATGAAGCCAATACGATCATTGTGTCGGATCGATTATCGAGTGATGACCCGATACGGGTGAAGCCACTTACGTCGTATGTCCTGTGGTTTCCTCCAGAAAGTATTCTAGCAAACCCCTACATAAATATCTATAATAACGATGTTACATTTGTAGAAGGTGATCTTGCGGAACTTACCAATTGTACAGGTACAACGAACTATACGTACTGTACGTTTAATACAGGAGCCTATGATACCGTAGAATTTGATATTTTTGCTACAGGCTGGCAGCAATATATTGATTTTTATGGGTTTCAAGATATCCAGTTGGAAGAAGGACTCGTTCCTACAGCGTATGAATCCTATGTTGCTCCGGCTACTGATGTGACAGATCCGACTTTTCAAGGGTCAGCACTATTCGTTAAATCCTACACGGAGACCATTAGTATTGATGCTATTATCGATCAATACATAATTGCATATGATGACATCGATGGGGATATAACGGATTCCATTACGGTACTACAGGATAATTACACAACGAATCAAACAACTGTTGGTGAGTATAACGTTGTCTTGCAAGCCGAAGATAGTAGCGGTAATACCGCGACGTTTGATTTGGATATCATTGTTCAAGATCTTATTAATCCCATGATATATGGACCACCAGTATTAAATGTGGATGTGGATGAACAACCGTCTTTGGCGACCATACTAGATGAACAGTTCAGCTTTATCGATGGACATGACGGCGATTTAGGGTACACCGTTGAAATGGATTACTACACCCCAAACAAGGCAACTTTGGGAAGTTATATCGTAACCGTATCCACTGTAGATAATAGTGGAAATGAAGCGAACATGACGTTTTCCATTAATGTAAAAGATACAACTGCGCCTTCTGTTGTGAACACAACCATTACAACACCTGCATCAATGGAACGTGATCTTGAAACCATTGTCACAATGATTGATACAACGGATAACTATGATGATAACAGTGATATTCTTGTGTCGATTGTACAAGATGATTACACATCCTTTGAACATGTTGTTGGGTCTCATACTGTGACGATGTCGCTAGAGGATACATCCGGAAATATTCGTACAGAAATGATTACAATTGATGTACTGGACGATATTTCACCACTCATTAATGGAGAAACAATATATACATCATCTTATACATCGCCCCCATCGATCAGTGATATCATTAACACGTTAAATGTGAGTGATAATGCGTCGGTATTACAAACTGGTGATATAACGGTCATCGCCGATCATTACACCAATCGAGAGACAAGTGTAGGAAATTTCGTAGTAACCGTAGAAGTGTTAGACGAGGCACAAAATCGAGGTGAGTTCACATTCACGATTCAATTGATTGATGATGTTGCACCACAAATAATTGTTGATAATCTATTAATTTCAGTAACTCCCCAAGCAATCTTCTCTCCTCGTGATGCATTACAGGTTCTGATTGAGAACAAAGATATGCCGAAACAAGATTACACCATTGAAATACTTGAAGATGAGTACACAGGTCATGAAACACAAGAAGGAGTCTATTCATACTCTGTGAAGTATGTAGGCGCGAATGGTGTAGAATATGTAAAAGATTTCAATATCCAGGTTGCTGAACCAAATGCCGAGAATTATTGGTCGATTGTACGTCCGGTGATTGTCTACTCAATAACCGTAATTATCGCCGGAGTTATAATCCATAAAATGAAAAAATAACTAGCGTTTGCTAGTTATTTTTATTGACTTTTTACTGTGGTATATCTATAATAATTAGGTAGAACCTAACAATATTGTATTTATAATTAGGTCTCTCCTAATCAAATTAGAGAAAGGATGGGAATTTATGGATAAAGAAGAAGTGCGTTTATCGTTTAATAAGTTCCTTAGAATGTATTTTGATGCATGCAATGATGTTTATGAAGAAATTCATTTTGATCGCATTAAAGGTAGTCGCTTCAAGTACCTAAAGGAAATTCATAAACGCGGAAAAACAACATTGACGGAACTAGCTGAACATTTTGATTTATCTAAACCAACCGTGACTGAGGTCATCAATGTATTCGAATCCAACGGATTCATAGAAAAAGCAAAAAGTAGTGAAGATAAACGTGTCTATTATATCTCGCTTACAGAGATGGGACGGACATTAGCTACCACCAATATATTAGAGAGTAAACGAGCTGTTGATAAGATGTTTGATGTCTTGTCAAAAAAAGAAATGAAGTTTCTAATTAAAATTTTCAATAAATTTGGTGGTGATCCAACATGATTTTTGGAAAATCGATAAATAAGTATTATCTCCAAAATTTACATTGGTTTATTTTAGGGATTTTGGTCATCGCGGGTATTGATTATGTTCAAACGTTGATTCCGTTATTAATAGGGGACATTACCGACGGATTAACCGATGGTAATATTACCTTAGATGGTGTACTTGAGATTATTTTACAGATTGGATTATATGTCGTAATCATCATGGTTGGACGCTTTTTATGGCGTATCTTCATCATGGGGTCATCGCGTCGTTTTGATTACGGTCTTCGTAATGATTTATTTGAACATGCCGAGAAGTTGTCCAATCAATTCTATTCAGAGCATAAAGTTGGGGGGTTAATGGCCTACTTCACCAATGACATTGAAGCGGTTAGACGTACCGTAGGATTTGGGATGGTTATGGTTGTGGATACATTCTTCCTGGGAACGATTGTTATCATTCAATTGCTACGACTAAATGTCACATTAACATTGTTCACTGCCCTACCAATGCTCATTATTGCCATTGTAGGTAGCGTATTTGGACGTAAAATTCGCCGAAAATTTAGAAAAGCACAAGAAGCATTTGAACGACTTAGTGATTTCACCAATGAAAATTTAAGTGGTATTCGAGTTGTAAAAGCATTTGTGAAAGAAGATATTGAAATTGATGAGTTTCTTAAAGCAAATCAAAATGCGCATGATCGCAATATTGATTATGTGAAAACACAGCAGCTTCTAGATATTTCCATTGGTGCCTTTGTCAGTTTAATTTATGTTGTAATTATTGGTTATGGTGGTTATTTAATTTGGCAAACACAACAAGGATTAGGAAGTACTGTGTTTGAAATCAGTGATTTGATTCGATTCTTTTTTCTATTTGGTCTTTTAATATGGCCAATGATGGCACTTGGCCGTATCATTAATGTACGGAATCGTGGTAAAGGATCGTTGCAGCGGATTGAACAAATTCTCAACGAACCCATCGATATTAAGGACGCCGAAGATGTAGTTAAGGTGGAAGCATTGCATGGCGACATTGAGTTTCGTAATTTAACCTTCCGTTATCCGCATACAGAAGTAGATGTATTACAAGATATGTCCTTTACTATCCAACAAGGGGAGACGATTGGAATCTTAGGACGAACTGGTAGTGGGAAAACGAGTATAGTAGATTTATTACTTCGAATTTACAATGTTGAACCAAATACGATTTTTATTGACGGATATGACATTATGAAACTACCTCTAGCCCAAGTACGTGACAGTATTGGTTATGTACCACAAGATGGATTCTTATTCTCCGACTCAATTCGCAATAATATCTCACTTGATTTTACCAAAGCAACAGATGAATATGATAAAATTCAACAAGCTGCAATCATGAGTGATGTTCATAATAACATCATCGAGTTTGCAGATGGATATGATACCGTTATTGGCGAACGTGGGGTCACCTTATCCGGTGGACAGCGACAACGCGTTTCAATCGCACGAGCACTGATAAAGAATTCACCAATTATGATTTTAGATGATAGTGTATCAGCGGTAGATACCAATACCGAAGTCACCATCTTAGAAAACCTAAAACAAGTTCGTAAAGACAAAACCACATTGATCATAGCCCATCGCATCAGCACCTTGATTTACTCCGATCGAATTATCGTTATCGATGACGGCAAAATCGTTGATATTGGACCTCACGAAGTGTTATACGAGCGTTGTGAGTTTTATCGTGATATGGTCGAACGTCAACGACTTGAAGACGAAATGGAGGTGCAGGAATAATGCCTCCACGCGGACAAATGCATGAAGAAGATGTCACTCGTTTATATAATTATACAGACAAAGAAATTGTTCGTCGCTTGATTCGTTACAGCAAACCATTTCGTAAGCATTTTGCTATTGTTTACAGTATCATGTTTGTCACGATTCTATTTGCTTTATACGAACCGATTGTCATTGGGAATACGATTAGTCTTTTTAGCGAATCTAGTTTTGAATTATCACAGCTTCTGAATAATATTACCATTTTGGTCGTTATCATTCTATCAACGCGTATCTTGACGTATGCCCAAAATATTATACTCAATATTACGGGACAAGGAATTATTTTCAATGTACGCAAAGATGTTTTTACACATCTTGAATATCATGACCTAGCGTATTTGCACCAAAAAGCAGCGGGAGCATTGGTTACCCGTGTTACCAATGACACCAATGCCCTAAATGAATTTTACACAAGTGTGTTAATTACCATTTTCCAAAGTTCATTCAAAGTAATTGGTATCATCATTGTCATGTTTTATATAAATGCTCAGTTAACGTTGTACGTACTTACTGTAGTTCCGTTAATTATCATAGCCTCGTATTTCTTCCGTACGTTATCGCGAAAAGCATATCGTCAAATTCGGTCGAATCTATCGAGCGTTAATGCCTTCTTAGCAGAGCATCTATCGGGAATGAAAATCATTCAGATATTCAACAAAGAACATATTAAATACATTCAATTTAAAGAGCGAAATGACAAATTAAAAGCGTCGTACTATCGACAAATTGGGATTTTTGCTGTATTCCGTCCAACGATGTACATGGTACATATGCTAGCTGTTGTGATTGTCCTGTACTTCGGAAGTCAATCGATTTTATCCGGTGCTTATCAAGTGGGATTATTGATTATGTTCCATCGTTATGTATCGGATTTGTTCAATCCGATTCAGCAATTAGCTGAGCAGTTTAATATTGTTCAAAGTGCCTTTGCTGCAGGAGAACGAATCTTTGGAATATTGGATACCAAGCCACAAGTGGTGGATCAAGACAGCGCAATGGACATTGATCATGTACAAGGATCGATCGAGTTTAAAAATGTCTGGTTTGCCTACAATGAAGGCGAATGGGTGCTACAAGATGTATCCTTCAAAGTCAATGCCAAAGAGAGTGCTGCCTTTGTTGGGGCAACGGGAGCAGGAAAAACGACAATTCTAAGTCTGATTACCAGATATTATGACATTCAAAGAGGACAAATATTAATTGATGGTGTCGATATAAAAACCATTAAGAAACGATCCTTACGAAAATATATCGGCCAAATGCTCCAGGATGTATTCCTCTTTAGTGGTACAATACGTTCCAATATAACCTTGCGGAACGATACGATAACTCAAGAAACGCTTGAACAAGCATGTAACTATGTAAATGCAAGTTACTTCATCAATAAGTTACCACAAAAATACGATGAGGAAGTGCGTGAACGAGGGAATAACTTCAGTAGCGGACAACGACAGTTGTTGTCGTTTGCCCGGACCATTGTCCATGATCCGAAGGTTATGATATTGGATGAAGCAACAAGTAATATCGACACTGAAACCGAGCAGTTGATTCAAGATTCACTTGAAAAAATGATGTCAATTGGAACCATGTTGGTTGTTGCACATCGTCTATCTACCATCCAAAATGTAGATAAAATCATTGTCTTAAGTCATGGGAAAGTAATTGAAGAAGGCTCGCATCAAGAGTTGTTACGACATCGTGGTCATTACTATAATTTATACAAATTACAATATCAAGAAGAAAGCGACACCACATAGTGTCGCTTTTTCTTGGAAGTGTTTGTAAATCAGTCAACAAATGGTATAATACTTATGGTGAACCTGCTCCCACCACTTAATTATAGAGTTGAAGAGGGGGCTTCTCGGGTAGTGCGCATTAGTGCGCGCAAATGGACCGAGCGATCGCGTCTGTCCCGTACGCTTCTATTGTGTTTCATTTTGAATATTTTTGTGTTGAATGTCCTTGGTTTTCGTCAAGTCCATATAGAATTTCAAATATTAAATTATTGTTGTTTTATTGGATTTTTCACGTCTACATGAAATCACCTAACTCCTTCTTGATATATCTATTATATAGGAGAAAATATTGAAATATAAGTATTGACATAGACATTTATCATTTTTTTTAAAATGAACCAGAGTTAACATAATTACTTGACAAATCAACAACACTGAACTCGAGCGAGTTTCTCCAATTCATCTCACCAGTTACAATACAGTATATTGTTGAACAGGGAGTTTTCTTGAACGATATTGATAAAAAGCATAAGGTGATTCTATGAGAGATTTGCAGTCATTAATCGCACGTCGGTGGCGACAAATAGTTTATTTGTTGCTCGCTTTTCTCGTGATTTTAATGTTACAGGATATCGTTCGTGAGATCATTATCTTTAACCGTGAAGTCGAGTTAATCCAATCGGATTTGACACAGGACGTATATGACGATGTTCAAGATATGGTAACGGCTGCAAACGAAGATTTTGCTTTTATTATTGATAAATTACACGAAAATGCAATTTTACATGCCGAGGATGTGTTATCGGACTTGGCGTTTGCTGCAGATTCGTTAACGACCATAAACGCGGACATTATGACACCAGAAGAGATTGATGATAGTATTATTGAACTTACAAAAACCTATAATGATGTCGATCAAAATCATCAGCACTACGTCTACAGCACCGATGGAATCGAGCTCCTTGATGGATCGACTGGAATGGAATCAAATATCAATAAAATAACCGAGGAGGATGAACTCGGAAAGCAATATATATCGCTACTTATTGATGAAGTTACATCTTCAGAGACGCATCAGGGATATGTTTCGATGTACCGAATCGAAGATGAAGTATTACATGAATACATTGTGTTTGGTCATTTGGTTGAAGACACGAATATGATCCTTACGACCTATATCGGTTATGATCAGTTTAGTGAGAAGGAAAAGCTACGTGCACTGGCACAAATCGAAGATGTGTACGATAATTATACCAATACAATCTATGTGTTGAGTTCTACTGGTGAAATCTTGTATCATCAAAATGAAGATGCAATTGGTTTAACGATCGAAGACGATACGTATCCCGTGTGGCAAGAAACGTTGCAAATTATAATTGATTATACGGATGAACATGATGAAGGATTTTTAGAATATGAGTTTTATAGTAATTATGTCAATGGCGTCATCACGAATAAGGTGGCGTATGTAACGGTTGTCGAGGAATGGGATATGATTGTAGGTGCATCCTCAGATTTGAACTTATACGACAATATTTTAGATGCATTCCGTTTGAATAATTACAACACTGTTTTAATGATTAAAGTCCCATCTTATATCGTCATGATTGTCTTGACGTTTCTGCTTTATCGCGTCGTGAAAAACAATATTTTGTTATCCCAAAATGTGTTAGAAGAAGAGAAAAAACTCTATCAAAAATTCGCCGACTTAACATCGGAAATTATTATCATTACGAACAAGCAAGGAGAGCTCATTTATACCAACCAGCTCGGATCTCAAATTGTGTACGGTGACCGAGAGAAATCCACGATCATCAATTTTGATCAAATTATGGTAGAAGAAGATGGATATTATATTTTATACGGTATAAAACAGGACATGTTTGTAAAATATATTATGGAAGAAATCGAGTTTAATGGACAAATGTCGAATCTCTATATCATCTCAGATGTTACCGAGAAAATTACAACCGAGCGGCAACTAGAAGCGTTATCGATGAAAGATGAGTTAACGCAATTAGGTAACCGACGACTAATGGTAAAAGATTACAACGACGATATTTATCCGTTTGTCAAAAAAGGTGGAAAAGCACATCTGGCGATGCTGGATTTGGATGATTTTAAACCTGCCAATGATCAATACGGTCATAGTTTTGGGGATTTTGTCCTTCAAGAGATATCGAAATTGTTTCTTCACGTATCCAGTAAAAATGTACGTTTCTACCGAATTGGTGGCGATGAGTTTGCGGTATTCTTAACGAACATGAGCGATGAACAGGTTATGAATTTCATGATTAAACTCATGGACGCCGTTGGTAATCATTCGTATACCAAAGACGTAAGAGTAGGATTTAGTGCAGGTGTAACACGGCTGATTATTCAAGAAAACAAACGACGATTCTCGGATTTCTATGATGAAGCCGATCAGTTACTATATGAATCCAAAGCAAGTGGAAAACATAAAATTTCGATGTAAGAGGGCAATGCCCTCTTTCTTATTGTTTATTGATTGTTCTGTTAGAATAATTTCGATATAATAAACTTGAGGTGATATAATTGAAGACATTTACATTAGCAAACGGCGTATCAATTCCAGCAATCGGGCTCGGTACATGGAAGAGCAGAGAAGAAGATGCTTATCAAGCGACATTGTGGGCGTTAGAAGCCGGTTATCGTCATATTGATACGGCACAAATCTATGGCAATGAAGAACAAGTAGGACGCGCTATAAAGGATTCAAAGGTTCCTCGCGAAGACATTTTTGTAACGACCAAGCTATGGAACACATCACAGGGATATGAATCCACGAAAAAAGCATTTCAACATTCGTTGGACGCTATGGAGTTGGAATATGTTGATTTGTACTTGATTCATTGGTTTAAGGGGTATGAAAAAGGATTGGCATCATGGCGTGCGATGGAAGAACTCTACAACGAAGGTAAGATTCGTGCGATTGGTGTAAGTAACCATAATGTTCATCACTTAATGAATCTGATTGAACATGCAACAATCAAACCAATGGTGAATCAAGTCGAGACTCACGTTGAATTACAAAACGAATTTCTACGTTCTTATTGCGCAGAGCACGATATCGTTTTAGAAGCGTACGCACCATTTATGAGTTGGCGAGTTGATGAGTTGATTCAAAATGAAACGTTGCAAGAAATTGCTGAGAAATATCAAAAGACTGTGCCACAAGTAACATTAAAGTGGTTGGAACAACGTGGAATTGTTGCACTACCAAAAAGCGTGAACAAAGAGCGTATTCTAGCAAATTTTGATGTCCATGATTTCTCACTTGAAGATTCCGATATGGAACGCATTAAAGGATTGAATAAAGGAAATAAAATGTTTCCTGAGTTCGATAATGTGATGTTCTAATGATACGTTTTGGAATCATTGGCGCAGGAAACATTGCTCGTAAGTTCGCGAGCGATATCACTGCAGTAGACAATGCAACGCTTGTAGCAGTAGCAAGTCGTTCGATGGAAAAAGCGGAGCAGTTTTGCAATGAATTTGATCTCGATTATGCATTTGGTAGTTATCAAGATTTAGTATCATTTGATGGTGTAGATGCGATATATGTCGCAACACCTCATAATTTTCATAAAGAGCATACCATGTTAAGTCTTCGTCACAAGAAGCATGTTTTGTGTGAAAAACCTCTAGCGGTTAATGCAGGAGATGCAGCTGAAATGTTTGCGGAAGCACAACGTCAAAACATGTTATTAATGGAAGCCCTATGGACTCGGTTTCTACCTGCAACGACACATCTCAAGAATATCCTTGCACAGCATGATTTCGGATTGCTTCAGTCCATCGATGTATCGTTTGGTTTTGATATGGGAGATCGATTATCGGCAACGGGGCGGATACTGAATCCCCAATTGGCTGGAGGAAGTTTACTTGATTTGGGTGTGTATAATGTCAGTATGTTATTGTTGGTGGCAAATGCCCCCATAAGAAGCTTTGAGGTCAAACCTGTTTTTGCTGACACAGGTGTAGATCTACATTTGCACATCACTGGTGAACTGGATAATTCACAATCGACGCAGTTTGTACTGGAGTGTGCGGTTGATCAAGCACTATCAAATGAGGCTGTATTGACATTTGAACATGGAACAGTTATTGTCCCTAATTTTTGGAGTACAACGCGAATTATCATCAATGATGAACCATTTGATTTTCCTCATCGAGTAAGTGGTTTTGAATATGAAATTGAATCGTTTGCAAATAGTATTTTGCGTCAGGAACTGAATAATCCTATCATGTCTCAGGAAGAAACGATGAAAATTGTGACTCTAATGGATGCCATTCGAGAAAAAATTGGATTGGTGTATCCTTTCGAACAATAAAAAAAATCTGCATCTGCAGATTTTTTTAATACCCAATATCGGTTAAGTTCTTTCGAAGAATGTTGGCACTGTTTTGGAGTTTTTTCTTTTCTCCATCGGACAACTGAAATTTGACAATGTGATGTACTCCTTGACGATTTAGTACAACAGGTAAACCGATGTATACATCAGGGTCACATTCATATACGCCATCGTTCAAACTACTGATTGGCATAATTCGATTTTCATTGTTAAAAATAGCAACGGTAATACGAACTAAGGCCATACCAATTCCATAGTAAGTCGCCCGCTTTCGTGATATGATTTCGTATGCAGCGTTGCGAACGTCGCGATAAATATTGTCCAAATCGGTAAAATCAATTTCATCCATCGTATCGACAACATCCATAATTGGTTTTGCTGCAATATTTGCGTTAGACCATACTACGAATTCGCTATCTCCATGTTCACCAAGGATATATGCATGAATATTACGGGGATCTATTTTGACATAGCGTGAAATTTCATAACGTAATCGGGCAGTATCTAAAGAAGTACCACTACCGATAACACGAGATTTATCGAGCCCGGATTCTTTCCATGCAACATACGCTAAAATATCAACAGGATTACTTGCAACCAAAAGGATGCCATTGAATCCACTTTTCATGATGTCTTTGACAACAGATTTGATTATTTGGGCATTGCGGTTTAATAAATGAATTCGAGTTTCACCGTCTTTTTGGTTTACACCAGCAGTGATCACTACCAATCCAGCGTCCTTACATTCATCGTAATCACCGGCACGTATTGTCATTTTTCGTGGAGCGAATGCTAGACCGTGATTTAAATCCATCGCTTCGCCTTCTGCCTTTTTATGATCAATGTCAATAAGTACTAGCTCTTCAACTGCGCCTTGATTTACCAACGCATAGGCATAACTCATACCAACAAAACCAGTACCAACAATAACAACTTTACTTTTTTCCATGTTTTTCACCTCAACTATATTGTACCAAATATAGAAACTTTATAATATAGATATACAACAAATGATTTCGTTATTTGTAAGGAAAATGTTTTCATTGAGGTTTTATTGAATATTACTACTATATTTAGTATAATAAAGTAACAATGATTGGAAAGAAAGGGTGAAATATATGTCATTTTTGGATTTATTCAGAAAGAAGAAAAAACCGAAACAAGAAGAAGTAAAACCAGAACCTGTTCAACAAGAACCGGAAGAGGAAGTCGTTGAACCAGTTGAAGAAGAAGTTGTCGTTGATGAAGTCGTAGCTGAAGAACCAACGCTAGAACCCACAGTTGAAGTTGCACCCGAACCTACTCCTGAACCTGAAGAAGAACCAGAACAACCAGAGAAAAAAGAACCAGAAGTAGATTTGGAAAGCCTAACGGTTGCGGATTTAAAAGCGTTGGCAAAAGATCGTGGTTTAACAGGATATTCTACGTTGAAAAAAGCAGAATTAATTGACTTATTAAAATAACCTCATATGAGGTTTTTTTAATGGAAATATTCACAAAATATTCACACAAGATTCAAAACATGCCCATATAAACTTGTTATAATGAGGTATCATCATTTAAAAAATCCTCTAATAAGCATTATATCCAAAAAAAGTCTCGATCCCCAAGAGACTTTTTTTGTGTTTTAATTGACATATGACACGGTGTCATATAAAATTGAAATGACACATTGTCATAAGAGGAGGTAACGTATGCCAAGAGAAACATTTTTTAACTTAGATGATGACAAGCAATCGAAGATATTTGATGCTGCTGTAAAGGAATTTACAGAGCATCCTCTTCATAAAGCTCGTGTATCACATATTATACGCGAGGCGGAAATCCCCCGTGGTAGTTTTTATCAGTATTTTGAAGACTTAGACGATTTATATTATCACATTATAGATAGTGTATTTGCCACTATTTTTGAAGAAGGACGTCAATTGGCCAATCGTACGGATGATCTATTTGATTATGTCATGCGTTCGTTTATTATTGATCTTGATAATTACATGAACGACGAGCGCCATCGTTTTATTATGAATGTATTAAAAAGCATTGGGTCAAACAATGAGTATTTGGAACATCATAATACGTTGCGACGAGAATATATTATGAGTATCATGGATAAAATGGATTTGTCGAACTTCATCGATTTAACAACCGATGACAAAGTTCAGTTGTATGAGTTTATTCAAAATATTAAACGGATTGTAATACAGAAATCATTAATGATGAACATGAGTCGCGATCGAGCGATTGAACTATTACAATGGCATATAAATATATTACAGCATGGATTGCTAGAAGTAGGAGAACGATTATGAGCAGCTTAGGACGTGTATTTACATACGTTTTTCGATATTGGCCAGCCGTACTATTGTCCGTTGTTTTGATGATTATCAATGTAGTAGCAGCTTTTTACGTGATTCGACTAACTCCCGTATTGATTGATGAAGCGTTGCCAACGCTTGATATGGACTTGTTGTTTGAGACGGGTGGATTAATGATTGGAATTGCATTTGTTGGTCTTATTACGGGTATTATCAATACAATCACATCGCAAAGGGTTGCAATGTATGCAACGGCGGATTTGCGGATGGATTTATTTGAAAAGATTGAACGACTCAGTTTTACAAATATTGATAAGTTTAAAACCAGTCGATTGATTACTACATCAACCAATGATGTAATGCGAATACAACAGTTTTTCCAAATGTTACTGCGGATTATAATCCGTGCCCCATTAATGTTTGGAATCGGTTTATATATGGCGATTGTAACATCGCGAGAATTGTCCAATATATTCTATATTTCCTTACCACTTTTGTTAATTACGATTGTGATTATCATGGTGATTGCTTTCCCTCGTTACATGCGTGTGCAAAAAACAATTGATGGCTTGAATAAGGTTTCATTGGAAACGGCGAATGCGCCACGAGTGATTAAATCGTTTGTCCGTATGGATACAGAAAACCAACGATTTGATGACGCTAACCAATTGTTTAAAAACACTAATGTTGCAGCGGAGAAAGTAAACTTATTTGCAGAACCAATCATCATGTTGATATTTAACTCAACGATTGCAGGTTTAATCTTTTTAGGTGCATACTATATGAATCAAGGGTTATTGATAAACGACCTTACTGGACTACCCAATATTGGTGTGTTAATGGCGTTTAATAACTATACGATGTTTATCTTATTTGGCCTGTTAATGTTTGCAATGATTATGATATTTATCTCTCGAGCATTAGCAAGTGCCAATCGAATTAAAGAAGTGTTAGATGAAGTGATTGATCTTGAAAATGATGAGGATTGCATTCGTGATGTGGATTTGCAAGGTGAAATTGAATTTAAAAACGTTGACTTTGCCTATGAAAAAGATGGTAATCATGTTCTTAATAATATCAGTTTTCATATAAAAACAGGTGAACGCATTGGAATCATTGGTTCGACAGGGAGTGGGAAATCATCGTTGATTCAGCTGATTCCCCGACTCTATGATGTTGTTAATGGTCAGATTTTAATTGATGGTGTCAATATCAAACAGTACGATTTAGCAACCTTACGTTCTCAAATAGGATTTGTTACACAAACGGCGACCATCTTCAGTGGAAGTATTGGTACGAATATGCAAATGGGGAAATCCCATGCATCCTTCGATGAATTGGTTGATGCATCAACACAAGCACAAGCAATGGAGTTTATCGAACAGTATGACGATTGGTTTAACCATGAAACCCAACAAAAAGGTAGTAATTTAAGCGGGGGACAAAAGCAACGAGTGAGTTTAGCACGGGCGTTTGTCCGCCAACCAAAAATTTTGATTTTAGATGACTCAACAAGTGCAGTTGATGCCAAAAGCGAAGAGGCTATCTTACAACAAATTGATGCATTATCCCACGCGATGACCTCGATTGTCATATCGCAAAAGATATCAACCATAAAGGATATGGATAAAATCCTCGTGTTGTCAAACAAAGGTGAAATCGATGGGTTTGCTTCCCATGAAGAACTGATGAAAACCAGTACGGTCTACCAAGAAATTGCCTTATCACAACTTGGAGGAGGTGCCCCATATGAACAATAATGTCGATCATTCTCGCGTTGTCTTGGATAAGCGAGCGATTAAATTACGGAATCAACAAAACAAAGACTATTCCAAAGATCTTAACAAAGTTGTTGGTGGGGGTCCGCGGCGGATGTATCTCGGGAAAAATGCGAGTGATCGCAAAGGTACCATTTTACGTTTGTGGTCCTACTTAGAAGGATACCATGGTGGCATTATTGTCATTTTAGTTGCGAATATTGTTAGCAGTCTGTTAAACCTTGTGATCCCCTATTTATTTGCCTTAGCATTAAATGATTATATAAAAACATTTGATTTTAGTGGAGCGTATCGACTTGCAGGATTGATAATCGTAGTTTCTATGGCCAATAGTCTGATAAGAATGGTTGGACGATATGTAACATTGGTTATCTCTCAAGAAACGGTATCGCGCATACGTAAAGAAGCATTTGATAAACTTCAAGTATTACCAGTGAAATATTACGATACCAATCAACCTGGAGATATTGTCTCGCGAATTACCAATGATGTTGATTTGATTAGTAACGTGCTTGCTGCGTTTATCAATCAGTTTGTTCAATCGGTGATTATGTTGGTAGGTTCTTTAATTATGATGTTTGTATTGAACTGGGCCCTTGCGCTAGTGGTCATTGCATTTGTACCGATTATTTTAGTACTGACAAAACGTATCGCGAAAATCAGTCGTAGTGGATTCATTGCCCAACAAAAACATCTTGGGAATTTAAATAGTATTGTGGAAGAGAGCATTGCCGGATTAAAAGTAATCAAACTCTATGGTCGTGAAGAGGAAATCAAAGATGATTTTATTGATTCCAACATAAAGTTACGAAATGCTGGATATAAAGCACAAGTAGTGTCGGGATTCCTGATGCCGATAGTCGGATTCATTACCAATCTTACCTATGTTGCAGTAATTGGATTTGGAACATGGTTTATCATCATCGGCTTCGCTGGTGTAAGTATCCTCGATATTGCTGCAATCACGCAGTATGCCCGGCAGTTTAGTCAACCAATTTCCAACTTAGCTCAGTTGTTTAATACAATTCAACAAGGTATTGCGGGTGCCGAACGCGTGTTCAATGTCATTGATGAAGCCAGTGAGTATGAAAATGATGGGTCGATTGAGATTGAGGATTTACATGGACATGTAGAATTTGATGGTGTTCACTTCGCCTATGAAGAAGGAAAAGAAGTATTAACAAATATTTCTTTTGAAGCAACGATTGGGAAGACCATCGCCATTGTCGGGCCAACCGGAAGTGGGAAAACAACAATTATCAATTTGCTGAATCGCTTCTATGATATTGAACAAGGTACCATTCGAATCGATGATGTGGACATCAAAGAGTATAAGAAAGATCATCTTCGAAAACATATCGGTGTTGTCCTTCAAGACACAAGCTTGTTCACAGGTAGTGTCTATGATAACATTGTATATGGTCGAATCGATGCGACAAAAGATGATGTGGAGGCAGCCGCTAAGATGGCAAATGCCCATGATTTTATCATGAAATTACCTCATGGATACGAAACTGAAGTTACTGAAGGGGGAAATAATTTCTCCCAGGGTGAACGACAACTGATATCAATCGCACGGACAATATTGTCCAATCCCGATATTCTCATTTTGGATGAAGCGACCAGTAATGTCGATACGAGAACGGAGTTTAAGATTCAAGAGAGCATGCATCGGTTAATGCAAGGTCGAACCAGTTTTGTCATTGCCCATCGACTGCAAACCATTCGCAATGCGGATAAAATCTTAGTCATTAAAGATGGACAATTAATTGAACAAGGAGATCATCATTCGTTACTACAAGATCGTGGTTTCTACTATGATTTATATACCACACAATTTAAAGATTTGGTTCTTGAAGAGGGTGTCTAGTACATCCTCTTTTTTTCTTTACTTATCGTGGTTGAGTTTGCTATAATGAAGCAAGGAGCGTGAGAATATGAAACGACGAATTGGGGACCGAAAAGATGGCTATAAATTACGAAAAGCAAATCCATTCTTTCGGCTAATACCACACATTATGCCCGAGCGAAATGACGCTCAAATCTTTTTTGAAGAACGAGTGTATCTTGATAAACCAAATGAGGTAATTCGACAACTACGTCGTGAAGGACATCGTGTTGGGTTTTTACACATCGTTTTAGCGAGTATGGTTCGTGTTATTTCCCAAAAACCAAAAGTCAATCGATTTGTCGTTGGAAAACGGACATACGCCCGTAATGAAATATCGATTTCATTGGCTGTAAAAAAAGAAATGAAAGAAGAAGCAGAAGAAACGACTATTAAAGTCAAATTTCAACCAACCGACACCATCTATGATGTGATTGAACGCGTAAATGATGCGATTGAAAACAACAAAGGGGAAAGTGAAGACAACAATACTGATAAATTTGCGAAGTTTTTCCATGTTCTACCTCAGTTTATCGTCACCTTTGCTGTGTGGTTCATTAAATGGATGGATCGTCATAATATGTTACCAAAATTTATTCTTGAGCTAAGTCCGTTTCACTCCAGTCTGTTTGTGACAGATTTGGGATCGCTAGGAATTAAGCCGGTCTATCATCATATCTATAACTTCGGTACAAACACAATATTTATCGCATTCGGTGTTCGCTCAAAGGAACAAATAATTGATGATGATTTAAGTGTTTCTCAACGCAAAGCAATGGATTTAAAAGTCGTCGCAGATGAACGCGTTGTAGATGGTTATTACTTTGCAAGTGCAATCAAATTAGCAATGCGTATCATGAGCAATCCCGAGGTCTTGCTGACACCACCTGAAGCGGTGTTTGAGGACGATGAGATATAATTTTAAAAAAATATTGTAAACCCTTTACAAGCATAATGTAGTATGCTAAACTTAGAGAGGTTAATAGTTGCAAATTCGAACGAAAGGAGTGATGGGCATGATGACATTTATCTATGCACCTCAAGCAAGCAATGATGTATTACCAGCTTTTTTTGTCATGCAAAAAAATCCATCACTCATGAAACATACGAATCTATAACAATTCGTAAAACGTCTCTATTTTTAATGTGACGAATGTGTCTTTCATGGATGATGAAAGGCACTTTTTTTATGAATTGAGGTGAACACGATGAATATTTTAACAATATCAAAATTAAAAAAAGAGTTCAGTGGTGAATTGTTATTTCACAACATCTCTTTTGACATAAATAGTAAAGATAAAATCGCTGTTATTGGTAAAAATGGAACCGGAAAATCAACATTATTAAAAATGATTCAAGGTGAAATTCGTGCTGATGAAGGTGATATTTATATTAATAAACAAGCAACCATTGGCTATTTATCACAAGATGTAATATCTCAAAAAGATAACACATTATATCAAGAAATGCTGGATGTCTTTGAGGATATCATGTATCTTGAACAACGGATACACGATATCACCAATCAAATGGAAGAAGAACCGGAAAATGCTGAGTTGATCAAAGCATACAGCCAAATCGTACACCGATACGAAGTGATCGGCGGGTATGAGTACCAAACCAAAATTCAAATGATCCTCAGTCAATTCGGATTTGATGAGTCAATGTTTGAACGTCAGATATCGAGTTTTAGCGGTGGTGAAAAAACGCGTGTTGCATTTGCGAAATTACTACTGGAAAATCCAGATTTATTAATACTGGATGAGCCAACCAACCATCTCGACATTGAAATTATTGACTGGTTGGAAGATTACTTAACCAAGTATGACGGTGCAGTTCTGATTGTGACACATGATAAGTATTTCATCAGTAAGGTTTGTCGAAAAATGATTGAAATTGATCATCATACATCCCATGTCTATCATGGAACTTTCGATCAGTACCAGGAAGAAAAAGTGAAACGATATGAGTTGTTACTGAAGCAATATAATCGTCAACAAAAAGAGATTGCACACTTGCAAAGTTTTATTGACCGATTTCGATATAATGCGAAACGAGCAAGTCTTGCGAAGGATCGACAAAAGAAAATTGATCGAATCGAAAAAATTGAAAAACCACATTTATCTAAACAGCGTGTCCATATTCAGTTAACTGGAAAACGACCCACGCGAGAAATTATTTTACAAGCGAAGGAATTATCAATTGGATATCCAAATAATACTCTTCTCAGCAATATTAATTTTACCATGCGAGGGTTTGATAAACTCGCAATTGTTGGTCCAAATGGAACAGGAAAAACAACGTTATTACGTGTGATTGACAAAACATTATCTCCGCTTTCTGGGTCCATTTATTTCTTGCGGAACTATAAAATTGGATACTTTGACCAAAATCAAGAATCTCTTCATTGTGATAAAACAATATTTAGCGAAATTCACGATTATCATCCGATGTATACCAATTATGATATACGTAGTGTGGCCGCCAAATTCTTATTCTTTGGTGATGATTTGGACAAACCAATTCATATATTGAGTGGTGGTGAAAAAGTCCGACTCGTATTATTACTGATGATGCTAGAAGAACCAGACTTACTCATTTTAGATGAACCAACAAACCATCTTGATATTGAAACAAAAGATATCGTTGAAGATGTCTTAAGCCAGTTTATGGGACCGATAATATTTGTTTCTCATGACCGGTACTTCATCAATAAAATTGCAACAAAACTTGTGCATCTTGATGCGCAAGAGGCTATCGAGTTTACAGGATCATATGATGCCTTTAAGGAATCACGTAAACCAGTGAAATCGGAGCCGAAAGCGACGTTAAAACGTCAGGAAAAACCACAAACACAATCGGTACAAAAACAAATTAAGCAAACAGAACATCAGATTCAATTACTCGAACAGGAAATTCATGAGTTACGTCAAGAGACGTTTATTCCCGAGGTATATGAAGATTATAATAAAATCCATGCCTTACAAGATGATATTCGTCACAAAGAACAAACGCTACACGAGTTGGAAGAGAGTTATTACAATCTGTTGGAAGCACATGAGAGAAATGAGGTGTAACCGATGAAACGATTGAAACAAATGACAAAATGGATGAAAGGCTATCGATTAATTTACTTGATCGCGGTTCTTTTACTGGTTTCATTACAGTATCTACGTACGTTGTCACCATTATTCATGACGCACATCGTTGATACGATATTCAATGGAATCAATTCACCATTACCACAATTTATCCAAGTATTTTTACAAGGAGATACGATTCGGTCCCAATTACTAATTGTCGCAATCGTCTATGTATCCTTTACTTTAATTCGTGTTGTAATTATGTTCGGTCGCCGAATGATCAACGCGTATTTTACAGAGAATATCGCATATAACATGCGAAATACGTTATACAACAAACTGCAAAATTTAAGCTTTACCTATCATAGTCATGCTGAAACAGGAGATTTGATTCAGCGCTGTACGACCGATGTTGATACCTATCGCCGCTTTATCGGGGAACAATTAATTGAGATTTTCCGATTGTTCTTCTTGATTGGTTTTACCATCTTTCAGATGATGTTAATCAGTCCGAAAATGACGGGATATAGTGTAATCGTAACACCGATTATCTTTGCCGCAGCATTCGTTTACTTCATCTATGTTAAGAAAGTATTCAAACGTGTCGAAGAAGCAGAAGCAAAAATGACAACAACCCTGCAAGAAAGCGTTACTGGAATCCGTGTTGTTAAAGCATTTGCAAAAGAACAATACGAAATAACTAAATTTGATGAGGATTCTCAAAACTACTATGAAGAAGACATTCGATTATTAAAATTGATGGCGTACTTCTGGGGTGGGACGGATTTTATCATCTTTATTCAGTACGCGATCACCTTAAGTGTTGGTATCGTTATGACAGTAAATAATGAACTGACACTCGGTGAGTACATTGCCTTCTTATCCTTTATTGGGATGATTGTATGGCCACTTCGTCAATTAGGACGGATTGTTGGTGATTTCGGGAAAACAACCGTTGCCCTTGATCGATTGGATGAAATTGTACTGCAAACAAGTGAACATAAAGATGATGCGACCTTTGAACCGGTTATTTCTGGTAAAGTGGAGTTCAAGGAAGTGACCTTCCAGTTTGACGATGACCACAAACCGCTATTGAAAAACATTTCATTTACCGTTGAACGTGGTGAGAGCGTTGCGATTGTCGGTAAAACAGGTAGCGGAAAATCTACGCTTATTAACTTGATGGTACGACTGTTGGATTATAACAGTGGATCCATTCTATTTGATGATGTCGATATCAAGGACATCAATAAGAAACATTTACGGAAAAATGTTGGTATTATTATGCAAGAACCATTCCTGTACAGTCGTACGGTGTATGACAACATTGGAATCATGGACGAGAATGCCGAAGAGGACAAAGTCTATCGAGCAGCATCCATTGCCGCTTTACATGAAGACATTGTCAATTTTGAAAGTGGATATAAAACGATTGTTGGAGAACGAGGTGTAACACTCAGTGGTGGCCAAAAGCAACGTGTCGCTATTGCTCGAATGCTACTCCACAGCAAACCGGTATTGATTTTTGACGATAGTCTAAGTGCTGTTGATACGGAAACTGATATTCAAATCCGACGTGCCTTAAACGATTACTGGAAAAACACAACCGTATTTATTATTACTCATCGCATAACCACGGCAATGGAAGCCGACAAGATTATTGTGATCGACAAAGGTGAAATTGTGGAAATGGGTACCCATGATCAGTTGTTAGCACAACAAGGTATTTACAATGAATTATGGGACATTCAAACCAACATCGAGTACGATTATCAACAATTGGAAAGAGAGGTGGGAACACATGAATAACTACTTTGACGAAGAAGAATATACTGAGAGTAAGTTTGACCTTGAAATTTGGATTAAAATCTTCAAGATGATGACGCCATTTAAGAAACACCTGATCGTCGGTGTTGCTGCAGCAATCATGCTTGCTGCTGTAGATGCAGTGTACCCCCAAATTAACCGGTATGCGATTTTGATGGCTGGGGATAAAGATCTCAGTAAATTACCACTATTTATCGGTCTATACATTGTCCTGATGATTGTGATTGGATCGATGGTATATACCTTCATTATCCATGCGGGAAAACTGCAACAAAAACTATCGTATACATTACGTAAAAAGGCCTTTCATAACTTGCAGAAATTGCCGTTTTCATACTACGATAAAACACCTGTAGGTTGGATTATGGCACGGATGACGAGTGATTCACGGAACTTATCCGAAATCCTTAGTTGGGGTATGATTGATATGTCATGGGGATCATTAATGATGATTTTTATCACCATAGCAATGTTACTAACAGATTGGCAATTAGCCCTCATTGTACTAGCGGTTATGCCGATACTATTACTTGTCAGTTATTACTTCCGCAAGAAAATCTTACATGCATATCGGAAAATTCGGAAAGAAAATTCGAAAATCACTGGTGCCTTTAATGAAGGAATTACTGGAGCAAAAACCACAAAAACATTGGTACTAGAAGAACAGAATTATCGCGATTTTGATCGCAAAACGTCGACGATGAAACGACACTCGATTCGAGCTGCGATGTTTGCTGGATTGTATTTTCCAACGATATTGTTTATCGCCTCGGTTGCAACGGGAGTTGTCATGTATTATGGTGGAAATCGGATTGCGTTGGATATCATTGAAGTGGCCACATTGGCTACCTTCATCATGTATATTGGACAATTCTTTGATCCCGTTATGCAACTTGCAAATATTCTCGCTCGCTTTCAACAAGCCCAAGCATCTGCCGAACGATTGATGTCGTTAATCGAAACCGAACCCGATATTTGGGATCGGCCGGATGTCATTGACACCTATGGTGACGCGATTGACTTTAAAAGAGAGAACTGGGAACCATTACACGGTAAAGTGGAGTTTCGCGATGTCACCTTTAAGTACGACAAGGGAGAAAAGGTACTGGATCACTTTAACTTAACGATTAACGAAGGAGAAAGCATTGCCTTGGTTGGTCATACCGGTGCTGGTAAATCGACCATTGTCAACCTTGTCTGTCGTTTTTACGAACCAACCGATGGCACGATTCTCATCGATGGCAGAGACTACAAAGATCGCAGTTTAGGATGGCTCCATGCGAACCTTGGATATGTGCTTCAATCCCCGCATTTATTTAGCGGTACGATTAAAGATAATATTCAATACGGTAACGAAGAAGCAACAATGGAGGACATCATCGAAGCCGCGAAACTTGTCGAAGCCCATGATTTCATCATCGAATTTGAAGATGGGTATGACACGGTTGTTGGTGAAGGTGGAGCACGCTTAAGCGTCGGTCAAAAACAGTTGATCAGTTTTGCAAGAGCTCTGATTGCAAATCCCCGAATTCTCATCCTTGATGAAGCAACCAGCAGTGTCGATACGAAAACCGAAAAAAGCATTCAACGAGCCATTGAAGTTGTATTGCGTAATCGCACAAGTATTGTGGTAGCCCACCGGTTATCGACGATTACGACAAGTGATCGCATCTTGGTTTTAGAAGATGGTAACATTATTGAATCAGGAACCCATCAAGAACTGATTAAAGAAACCGGTAAATACTATCAACTCTATACCAATCAATTCAAAAATGAGCAAGTTGAGAAATCACGTATTAGCTCTTAAAGGACACCAAATTGGTGTTCTTTTTTTTGATAGTAAAGAGAATATTTTCTAATTATGTGCATATGCACCTTAATATACATAAAAATTATAATTATATAAATCACTGATTCATACTATTTAGCCACATTGAGCCATTAAACCATTAGGTTGTAATATGGTCTTAAATTCGTATACAAAATAACTAGTTGTATCACAAACTTAGTTTGTTATAATGTTGATGTGGTGATGAAATATGAGTAAAATTGAAGCGTTTAATCATAGATTAAATCAAAGCTATCAACGTCCGCAGCATACAGGTAATGAATTTCGTGATCAAGTCGATATGTCACTTCGTTCATTGATACGTACATTATCATCGAAATCACGTGCATGTATAATAGGCGCTGGAAAATGTAAAGATTTTTCCTTGCCTATTTTTATTGAGCATTTCTCTCATGTAGTGTTGACAGATGTGGATCTTGTCTCGATACAAGAATGGGACAAATACCAACATACAGTTCAAATTAAGCAGGTTGAATATACCGGTTTTGATGATGCGTTGTTTTTTGAAGATTTTAAGGCTCGTGTTGCCACGACGCAGTCGTATGAGAAACTCGATCAAATTCTGCAACAGAAGCTATCACCGATTGTCGAGTACCGTTTTTTAGAAGAAGAGTTTCACAGGCATGACGTTGTCTATGTCAGTCCGATTTATACGCAATTGGTGTATCAGCAATTTTTACTGGAGTGTAGCGAACTCCGTAGCCATGGATATCCGGAGCACCTTCTGAAGTACCTCGAAGAAAAGATGCTTGAGGAAATGCCGGCTATTATTGATCGTTTTAATGATAATGTGCTCCAACTCCTTAAAAAGGACGGGTACCTGATGGTACTCAGCGATATCTTTGAACTCAATAATGGAAGTGATTTTTACTTGCGAGTGAAAAATGGAATCAAAAGTAAAGATGTGATGGATGAAATCTATGAAGGCTATGTGAATAAATATGGTATTGGCCTTGGAGATTATGGTCTATATAACCTTGACGAAAAAGTCGTAGAACAACGGAGTAAGTGGCTATTTTGGCCATTCTCTGAAGAACGCAGTTTCGCCGTCAAGATGAAAATATATAAGAACACTCAAACTAAAGGAGGAACATTATGAAATATGTAGCAACGTTTCTTGTACTCTTTGCAATCTATGTCTTATTAGCAGGATTTGCAGTACAGGAACTGATACTAGGTGCATTGATCAGTGTGATATTAACGATAATTATCGCGCGTTATGTCAATTATCAAGTTGATCTCAAATTGCCACTACGGATTGTCATTTTTCTAGTGATATATCTACCAGTTTTTATCTGGCAATTATTGCTTGCTAACCTTGATGTTGCACGTCGGGTATTAAGTCCGAAAATTCCCCTCAATCCGGGATTCGTTAAAATCGATTCCGAATTGCAGGGTGATTTTGCAAAATTGATGTTAGCAAACTCAATTACATTGACACCTGGTACATTAAGCGTCGATGTTCATGAACAGGATTTATATGTTCATACCGTTGATGTTAAAGGCTCAACGCAAGAAGAGCACAAAGCACATATCAGTGCGTTATTTGAATCGATTCTAGGGAGGGTGTTCAAATGAATGATGTATTGAATTATATCGTATTTGGTCTGGTAGCAACTGGGATGTTGTTTGCCGTTATTCGCTTGATTAAAGGACCGAAAGTATCGGATCGAGCTGTTGCCCTAGATACATTTAATGTCATCGTTATTGGATCCATTGGTTTACTTAGTTTCGTATTTGATAATGGTCTGTATTTGGATATTGCTATTGTCTATGGAATCTTAGCATTCTTAGAAACCATCGTCTTTGCACGATATTTGGAGGGAAATCATGACCATCGTTGAGATTAGTAGTTATGTATTTATGATCATTGGTGGAGTGTTCTATTTCCTCGGTGGTCTTGGCGTGTTACGGATGCCCGATACATTTAATCGAATTCAAGCTGGTACCAAAGCGACAACGCTTGGTGCATTTAGTCTGTTGATTGGTGTTGGAATCGCTCATCCTGAGTGGTTGTTAAAAGTTGTGTTAATCATTATCTTTATTGCCCTATCCAACCCGATTGGAAGTAGTGTGCTTGCCAAAGCAACCTACAAAGCGTATGGGGCACCGGATAATGTTGTTGAAGATGATTTGAAAGAATGGTTTGGAGGTGACGATGATGCTCGTTAGTGTACTTGAACTTATCCTGGGAATATTCATTGTCGTGTTAGCCTTTTTAGCCATCAATGTCAAAAGTTTGATTAAAACGGTGATGTTTTTATCAGCAATGTCAATGTTAAGTGTATTGGCATTTGTAATGATGCATGCACCGGATGTTGCGGTTACTGAAGCCGTCATTGGTAGTGGACTTGTAACGAGTTTATTTGTCTTTACCTTATTATCTGTACGAAAGGTGGAGCGTAAACAATGAAACAATTTCTCAGTTTTATCGTCGTCGCTGCACTCGGTGTCTTAATTGTACTGAGCTTGCAAGGAAATGCCTTGTTTGTCGAGTATGGAGATATCCGTGTTGCTGATCGTATTTCCCAACAGTTTATCGATCGTGATGTGAATGGAGCAAACAGTGGTGTTGAGTTTGGTGAGAGCGTAGATCTTGAAAGCGGTCCAGCAAATATCGTTACATCGATTGTTGCCGATTATCGTAGTTTTGACACGTTGGGTGAAATTACCGTGTTGTTTATTAGTTCATTAGGAGTCGCTTTGTTACTTGCAACGTCCAAAGCCAAACGAATGGAGTTGGATTTCCATCCGAACTTCATGCTCAAAGTTGGTTCAAGAGCATTATTTGGAATCATCTTGATGACTGGAGTATTCATCATTGTTCATGGACATTTAACACCTGGTGGAGGGTTCCCAGGAGGAACGATGATTGCGTCGAGTATTTTACTGCTGTATCTCGCAGATGACGAGTTTCGAACGAAAGTGAAGTCGTTTAAAGTACTGGAAAGTATTGCGGGTAGCTTATATGTCATTATCGGTTTAGTTGGATTGTTTGTCTTTGATTACTTCCTGATAAATTTCCTTGATAATGGAATTCTAGGTGAACTGGTTAGTTCTGGAATTATTCCGATTGTATATGTCCTAATCGGATTAAAAGTAGGTAGTGAAATTTCGGGAATTATCGACCATTTCTTAACAGAGGAGGCTATGTAATATGTTGCAATATGTAGCGATTATCCTCATCATGTTAGGATTGTATGGATTATTAACGCAACGAAATGTGATTAAAATCATCATTTCGCTCAATGTATTAGAAATAGGATTGAATATTTTTATTATTAGTGTCGGGTATGTTACAGATGGTGTTGCACCAATTTTCACTAGTACATATCCTACCAATGCGGTCGCATTTGTTGATCCGCTACCACAAGCATTGGTCTTAACGGCAATTGTCATCGGTGTTGGTACGACAGCACTAGGACTAGCGCTTGCAAAAAACATCTACAATCAATATGGTACATTTGATTTAGATGAGATTAAGGGGGAGGAATAACATGAGTGCTGTATTGTTTATTGCGATTCCCTTATTGGCCGCATTCTTAAGTATTTTATCTAAAAAAGTAGCCCCTTATTTGATGCTGATTGTATCCGCAGCGTTGGTTGTATTGTTAACGGTCGTACCACAAGAAACGATTCTAATCGGTGGGTATCAGAGCCCATGGGGAATTGTCTTAGTATTGGATCAATATAGTCAAATTGCATTATATGTGACGAACATTGCGTTCTTCCTGATTGCAGCGATGAACTTTTGTGACTATAAAAAAATGGGTACGATTCTGTTGGTGGCTTTGGCAGGATTAAATGGGCTCTTATTAACCGGTGATTTGTTCAACTTGTTTGTTTTCTTGGAAATTGCTGGAATCAGTGCATATTTAATTAGTTCAACCAACAAAAAGCCATTGCATACGTTCCATTATTTAGTTGCTGGAACGGTCGGTAGTAGTTTGTATTTATTAGGTTTAATCATTTTATATAACATGTTTGGTACGTTGAACATGGCAGATATGGCCGATGCCTTGGTAGGTGTGAATCCGGTTCTTGTTGCCTTCCCGTTCTTGTTGATGTTTATTGGATTGGGAGTCGAAGCAAAATTAGTACCATTCAACGCATGGGTGAAAGGAATTTTAGGTCATGCGAATACCCTGAGTGGTCCAATGATTGCCGGAGTTTATGCGGGTGCTAGTTTGTTTGTCTTTGGTCGATTGTTAACCAGCGTATTTGTATTAAGTGATCAATTGATGCTGATTGTATCGGTGGTAGTTGGATTTAGTATTCTTGCTGGGGAAGCGATGGCATACGCAAGTACAAAAGCACGTCAAGTACTGTTGTTCAGCAGCATTGCCCAAGCGGGGATTGCTGTCTTGATGTTTGTGTATGGATTTGCATTAATTGGGGTACTCTTTGTGACCTTGAATGTCTTTAGTAAATTGGTATTATTTACCGTGATAGCTCAGATGAGTGCACAAACTGGATCGGACGAGATTGCCGATTTACGTGGTGTCTTTGCCGCGAACAAGTGGGTTGGTGCTGGATTTAGTGCCGTTGTTCTGAGTGTTCTTGGATTACCATTGTTTGCGGGATTCCTGGTGAAGTTATCGATATTAGAAGCGTTGTTTGCTGCGGATAATTTACTGTTCCCAGCGATTATACTACTCAGTAGTGTTGTAGAAGGTGTGTACTTCATTAAAATGCTTGTTTCCTTCTGGTACAGCAAAAAAGAAGCACCAAAACTATCGTTTACCAAGTTGCAAGTGTATGTCATCTTAGTTATTGCTGGTATTCTTGTCGTATTTGGTAGTTATGTTCAATTATACTTTGATGTTATTGCATCGATTGGAGGTGGCATCTAATGGCAGGTTTGGAACTCGTTATCCTTGGTGTTTTTACAAGTGCAGTCATTGCTTTTGTCCTTGGATCCCTTCATAAAGTATTAGGAAGTGCTATAACAATAGTGGCAAGTGGATTTGTCTTTGTGAGTATTGCGTATTATGGACTAAACGGAACATTGGACGTTACGTCAAATCTTGTTCCTGCGTTTGCATATGCAGAAAGCTATGCATCGATTTACTTTGCTGCACTCGTTAGTTTTGTGTTCTTTATGGTGTCATTTTTCAATCCATATTTTGTTGGGAAAATGAAGTATCCGGCACTGTATAGCATGTTATATTTACTTAGTTTAGCCGGTGTGATTGGGGTATTCTTTGTAACCAACTTATTAGGATTTTTCTTCTATTTCGAGTTGGTCGTCTGGAGTAGTATGTTCCTCATTCCACTCGGAAAACGAATCAAATCAACCGCATGGTATTATGGATTTAGTGCGTTTGGAAGTTTTAGTTTATTATTTGCATTATTCATTTTAAGCGGTACAGATTCCAATATCTATACCGCACTTGGAATCGTTAGTGGTAGTGAACAAAATCTTGTATTTGTCCTCTTGATTATTGCGGGATTTGCGAAACTCGGTGCCTTTCCACTTCATATATGGTTACCGAAAGTTCTCGGGTCTTCACCCGATCCAGTTACCGCTGTGTTCAGTGGTGGACTAGAAAAAATGGGCGCTTTTGTTGCGGTTTTAGTATTGCTTCGGCTTAGTCCCGTAGGACCCATGATTGATGTCTTAGGTTTAACCCTTGGACAATATGTTGTGGGGTTCCTAGGCGCACTGACGATTGTATTTGGTACGTTGATGGCAATCCGTCAAGATGATGCGAAAAAACTACTTGCCTACTCATCAATGAGTAATGGAGGGTACATCATTTTAGCCTTAGCAGTAATGACGGATACCAGTGTTAGTGGGGCGCTTTATCATGTCCTTGCCCATGCGTTAGCAAGTACCGCAGCCTTCTTGGCCATTGGTGCCGTGAATCGTCAAACAGGAACGACGAAAATGTCGGAACTTGGTGGGATGATTCATAAAATGCCAATTAGTTACATGGTGTATTTGATTGCGATTATCAGTATGGCTGGGATTCCACCAATGGGTGGATTCATCAGTAAATGGTTGATCTTCCAAAGCATGATTAACGAAGGATTAATCATCCTGAGTATTGCGACATTCTTTGGTAGTATTGGTAGTTTCCTCTATGTGTTCCGTCCGCTTGCGGCATTGTTCTTAGGACAGGAATTATCTGAGTACAAAACAACCATAAAAGAAGCACCTTTCTTGATGTTGATTCCAATGATTATCTTAAGTTTGTTGAATGTTGTGACTGGTGTTATTCCCAATTTTGTATTGTCGTATATCAATAAGATTCTTAGTGAAGTTGGTGTTAGTCCTCTTGGATTAGATGGGAATTTCATCATTCAAGGTAACAATGGGAATTTACAACCCGCGTTAATTAGTGGGATGTTTGCCGTTGGGGTTGGTGTCGCATTCATCATTTTCATCGTGCTTAAAAAATCACGAAAAGTAGAATTAACGGATACGTATACTGCCGGTAATTTTGTGTATAACGAGCAGTTGCTACACTATACAACGGATTTCTATGCACCGTTAGAGCGATTGTATGATCAATATACAACCATCATGAAGGATTTCTATAAAAACCTAGCGTATAAGGTAAAAGAGTTTGGACAAGTTGTCCGGTATTTCTTCTTTACATATAAACCAGAGATTACGGTGTTTTGGATCATCCTGGTATTACTATTCTTATTGTGGGGTGATGTCGTATGAGTATCGGTCTAAGTATTATCGCCGGTCTTGGCGTTGCATTATTTGGTTTTGTCCTTCAAACCAGTGTGGCTGGTTTGAATCGTAAAGTCGTTGCACGATTACAAAAACGATATGGACCAAAATGGTACCAAGAGTTCATCGATATCTTTAAGTTGTTGTCAAAACGGGCGACGAGTCATGGTTGGATTTTTGATTTTGGTGTCATTATGGCACTTGGTGGAATTATCGCAACAGCGATGTTTATGCCGATTACGAATAACCTACTTGCGTTTGAAGGGTTTGACAATTTCTTCATCTTTGTCTACTTGATTGCAGTTGGGATGTTAGGTATGGCCATGAGTGCTAGTGGTAGTGGGAACCCTCTTGCTAGTATTGGTGTTATGCGCGCGTTAACGACGATGCTTGCGTACGAAGTACCGTTTATGGTTATTGTCTTAACAATCATCAATTTAACCGGTGAATCCAGTGTTTCTGCTATTGCCCAAGCACAACAATTAGGTGGCGATTTCAACTGGTTTATCATCGCCTTACCAATTGGTGGAGTCGTCGCTGTGTTAAGCTTGATGGGAATGCTTGGTAAAAAACCATTTGAAACCTATATTGCTCCAGCAGAAATTGCATCGGGACCAATGGTTGAATATGGTGGAAAACAACTCGGTATGTTGTTTATCATGCATGAGATTACCGTATTTATTGAAGTTAGTTTATTTGTTCACTTGTTCCTCGGTGGTGCAGAGAATATAATTATTTTCTTAGTCAAGTATGTTGCCGTTTATACATTTGTGAACTTAATTAGTTATGTCAACGGTCGGTTTAAAATCGATCAAGTTGTTGTATTCTTCTACAAATGGCCATTGTTATTGGCCGTTATTCAAGCCGTTATGGCAATTTATTTAGGGTTGGTGATTTAATATGTTGTCGACAAAATATAGTCCGATGACCAAGGAAGAGGTCGATCGTAAATGGTGGGAAATAGGAGACTTTTTCCGTCGTAACTCATTATGGATGTTAATGTATTGTACGGGTTGCTGTGCGATTGAATTACCACCTGCAATGACCTCGGCATATGATATGGAACGCCTTGGTATGGGACCAATGGCAACTCCTCGTCAAGCGGATGTATTGCTTGTGACGGGGTACTTATCGTTGAAAACGTTGCGACGTTTAATCTATACCTACGAACAAATGAGTGAACCCAAATACGTGGTTGGCTTTGGTAGTTGCACGATTAATGGTGGAATTTATCATGATTCCCATGCGGTAATCAACCAATTGGATCAATACATCCCGGTGGATACATACGTAGCTGGATGTATGCCAAATACCGAAGCCGTTATGAATGGCTTCATCGATTTAATGGAACTCATTAAAACGAAAAAAGCAGATGGTTGGAAACGATATCACGAAAACTACGAATGGTATAAGAAAAATCAACTGGATTCACTCGGATCCATTGAAGTGAAGGATGAGTTCCATGAATAGCGTTGAATTTGCGAGAGAACTTGTTGAATCGAAATTCCAAGTATTGAAAACGGAAGTCGTAGATCAATATCAAATCAGCTTTGAAGTAACACGTGATGATGTCCATCGCTTATTATCGATGTTAAAACAAGCGGGATGGATTCAATTATCCTACTTAAGTGCCATCGATTGGTTAGAAGACAACGAATTTGAATTGGTCTATATCGTGATGAATTGGGACAAAGCACTCCATATTCAAGTTCGGACGCGCATCGATCGAGAACATCCGGAAATGGACAGTGTTTTATCCATCTTTCCAGGATGTAAATACTATGAACGTGAATGCCATGAATTCTTTGGTGTCAAGTTTCCTGGAAATCCAGATTTTGAAAAACAATTAATCTTGGAAGAGTGGGATGATATTCCACCCCTACGTAAGGATTTTGATCCCAGAGCCTATAGCGATGCTCATTTTGCAAAACGTGAGTATGAAGATCGCCATACGGTTTTGAATAATCAATCGAGTAAACAAAAACAACGTGAAGCTCGGAAAGAGCGAATTACAACAATCGGTAAAGGAGGTCGTAAATAATGCGTGAATTGAAATTATTCTTAGGACCTCAGCATCCTGGGATGCATGGAAATGCGTCGGTACATATGTATGTGGAAGGCGATATCATTAAAAAATCGTACTTACTTCCAGGAATGCTACACCGCGGATTTGAAAAAGGTATGGAACGTCATAGTTGGGTGAATAATATAAGTTTGATTCCACGGGTTTGTGTCGTCGAACCAGACATCAATGAGATGGCATTTGCCATGGCAGTAGAAAAATTAGCCAAATTGGAAGTACCAGAACGAGCTCACTGGATCCGGATGATTATATTGGAACTCGCTCGAATTAGTATCCATCTAATGGCGTATGGTGGTCTTGGTAGCCCTACTGGAAACTATACAATCATGTACCATGCCCATGCGGACAGAAATCGAATCTTAGATATTTTTGAGAAAATTACCGGTCATCGTGTGTATCATCAATACATCGTTCCCGGTGGAGTTCGAAAAGATTTACCAGTTGGAATTGAACAAGATATTCATGACTTTTTAGATGATTTGGAAAGTCGTTATACTGAATATCGTGATATTGGAATTGAAAATCCAACCATTTTGAAGCGGATTAGCGACACCATTATGTTACCTGAAGAAGTCGTATGGGAACTCGGTGTTACCGGTGTAGGTATGCGTAGTGCCGTAAACAAGCCATACGACCTGCGTAAAGTTCAACCGTATGCGCGGTATGATCAAGTGGAGTTCGATGTACCAGTTAGTGGATATAGCGATGCGAGAAGTCGTGTAAATATTAAATTGATTGAATTAACGCAATCGATTCGAATCATTCGTCAGTGTTTGGAAAAAATGCCAAACGGTGACGTCCGCGTTCCGATCGCAAAAGGTCAATCGATGCGTTGGACCGTACCAAAAGGACATGCATATGCATGTGTTGAATCATCTCGGGGTGAATTTGGGTATTATATGGTTAGTAATGGTGGGACACATCCCTACCGGGTTGGTGTCCGTGGAGCAAGTTATCCACAGGGATTGTTGGGTATTGAAAAATACCTTCCTGGAACACGAATTGACGATGCGGCATTATGGGTAGACACCATGGGTGTTTGTTCGCCAGAAATCGATCGATAGGAGGTTATGATGAAAAGTAAATATCCAAAACCAAGTATATTTAAACCATTACGTTTATGGAAATATCTATTTAAAAAACCAGTAACCCACCCCTTTGAACGTATTTTCACCAAGAAAAATGCAAACTATTTAAATCGAAACTCGATCACAAAACCCATTGACGTAGAAAACAGTGCACCACGTACTGCACCTGATAACATTCGCGGGTTTCACACCAACGATTGGGAAGAGTGTATTGGTTGTTCAACCTGTGAAGAAATCTGTCCAACAGAAGCGATTACAATGGTGGAACGACTCGACATTCCAGAAAAAGCTGGAGAACATCAACAGCGACCCGTTATTGATTATGGACGGTGCTGTTTCTGTGCCCTTTGTGTTGATACGTGTACAACTGGTTCGTTGAAAATGAGTAAAGAATACATCTATGCCCATACTGACCCTAACGAGTTTTTGTTAATGCCGGAAAAAACATGGCAAGGTCAAGAAGTAGAGGATGGTTGGGTAAAAGATGATGTTAGTGATTTACTCGACTTAGAACGTGTTCATATGGAACATGAAGATGCGGAGGATCGGAAATCGAATTTTATCGAGATAGTCCGCGGATATAGTAAAGAATATGCGAAACAAGAAGCTGCTCGTTGTGTGGAATGTGGTGTCTGTGAAAGCAGTTGTCCTGTTCAAATGCACATTCCGGCGTACATCAAATCCATCTGGGAAGATGATATTGAAGGGGCATTACGCCAAGTATACGAAACCAATCCATTACCAGGTGTTTGTGGTCGCGTTTGTACTCACAACTGTGAGACTGCATGTGCGATTGCCGTTCGTGGAGAAGCCATTGCGATTCGTTGGTTAAAACGCTATATCATCGACAGTGCCCCAAATGATATTTATCATAAAGCCATCCACGAACCTGTCAGTGAAGTTGTTGATGGCAAAGTTGCTGTTGTCGGTAGTGGACCAGCTGGTTTAGGTGCAGCCTATTATTTAAGAGTCATGGGCTATGAAGTCGACGTATTTGAAGAAATGCCACAAACTGGTGGTGTTATGCGCTATGGTATTCCAGCCTATCGTTTACCGGATACCGCAATTGATAAAGACATTGATTTTATCGAAAACTTAGGTGTTACTATTCATACCAACACACGCGTTGGGAAAGATGTAACAATGGACGATCTTGAAACAAAATATGATGCTGTATTCTTAGGAACTGGATTCTTCAAACCACGCGATCTTAACATTCCTGGTAGCAATCATAAAAATGTTGTTGGTGCTATGGAGTTCTTACCCCAGGTACGGGAGTATGAACGTGGGAATCTAAAACTTGAAGATATCCATGTAGAGCGTAGTGTTGTGGTTATTGGTGGTGGAGATGTCGCCTTTGATGTTGCCCGAAGTGCAACGCGCTTGCAAATGCTAAAATATGGTGAATCACATGTTAAATTGACATCACTAGAAAACGAAGATAGTCTACCAGCTTCCGATGATGAATACATCGAAGGAAACGAAGAAGGTATTGAGTTCTTCTGTGGTAATGGACCACAAGAAGTTGTTATAAATAAAAAAGGAAACGTAGAAGGTCTACGTTTATGGAAATGCCTATGCATCTTTGATGATGAAGGTCACTTCAATCCTGAGTTTGACAACGAATGTGAACAAATTATTGAAGGAGAACAAATTTTTATTGCCATCGGACAAGCTCCAGATTATGAATATATACCACAAGGATTACAAGATAAATTGGAATTTACTCGTGGAAAAATCAAAGCCAATGAGCTTGGACAAGTAGAAGGTGTTCCATGGTTGTTTGTCGGAGGAGATATCTTCCGAGGACCAGATCTAATCAGTGGAGTTGCGGATGGACATCGCGCTGCTCAAGGTATCGATGAGATGTTATATAACAAATCGAAAAAGCAAAAAGTAAGTTCTACGCTTGCACATATGCGCCAAGCTGCAAAAGAATCAACTCCAGGGTTAACACCAAAACAACGGGGGATTAAGTAATCAAAAAAAGGACATCATTGAGATGTCCTTTTCTTATAATTAATAACTGAATATGATCGAAGTATCGGGTAGATATGGATTCATGTGTGGTCCCATTGGATGATGGGGCATATCGTCATAATCCGGTAGATTATCAGGATCTTCTAAATTGATAAATAAATCATATAACTCACGTACGGTCAATGGCAATAATTCTTGAATGGTGTAACTGTCATCCAAGGTAGTAATCCGGTAAATCAATGCTACTCTAGCTCGTGTATATTGATTCATAATCCGATCTTGTTGAATGGCTTGTTCTTGCTCGGGAGTAAGTGGAATTTGACGCGCATTAAGTACCCAATAAGGTGCATTGAAACGGCCCATTCTTGTTTCAAGGCTCTGTTTGAATGCGCCTTCCACACGGGACTGGATGCTGTCGTTATCGGCATCAACTTCTATTAATATAATATTGGATTCATCCGTGGTGTCGACAATGTATCCCAGCGCTTCAAACCGATTGATAAGAATCTCTGTAACTTGTTCAATGGTCAACCCACGATAACGAATGTTTCGTTGGATGATGGCATCACCGTCATCATTGATTGCTGTTACAGCAATCACATTGTCATCTTCATCCAAAGTGATTTGAATAGAGGGATTGATTTCGAGCGTTACGGTAGATGCAACAACAGGATCTTGTAGGCGTCTTGCACCAATGATTAGAAGAAGGGCAATGACAACAACACTGGTAGCACTAAGCACCAATCGTTTCGTCGTAAACGACCATCCAAACCGCCGCGGTTTATCGGGTACACGGTACTCTGGCGATGCTTTGATTTGGTTCAGCACATCAGGTACGTCTTTTTCAAATGCATCACGTATCTGTTTTTTAAATTTCTCATCATTCATACAATCACCTACTCTCTGTATTGGTTCCGTAATTTTTTTATGGCTTCATTGTATGCCCATGTTACGGTTCCAATTGGTTTATTTAATATCGCTGCGATCTCTCGGTGTTTCATATCACCGATTACATGCAGGATTACGATTTCTTGTTCTTCCGGTTTTAAGGATTCCAACATTTCTTTAACAATCATCTGTTTTTCGCTGGTACTTTCTTGGGTTCCAAATATATATTCATCCTCATTCACATCGAATGATAATTCACGTTTACGTCGATTGTATTCATTGATTGCAAGATTTCTAGCAATCATCACAATCCAGGATTTAAAACTGTACGATGGTTTGAATGAGTGGATTTTTTCCAATGCTTTTAAATAACTATCTTGCATGATATCTTCTGATAATGATTGATCTTTTAAGATGTTTAGTACGGTATAATATACCAAACTTTTCGTTTCATAATAGATCGGGTCAAATACAGACATATCACCATTTTGTAGTCGTTTAACAAGTCGATTCAACTCTTTTGGTGTCATCATATCACCTCGTAACTATTATATGTACTTTTCGAGATGATGTAAAGAAATATAGAAAGAAGAAGGGAGGAGGGTGCGTTACACCCTCACATGTTTTCTAACGTATCGTTTATGGTGTGTCCCCACCAAAAGGTAGATAGTTGATCTGCTTTCACCCATATAACAATTAGGAGTACAATTTTATTGGTAAAAATTGAAAAAATTAATACAATTATTTTAATACATTCATGATATAATGTTGTTTGTAGAGGTGATAGTATGAATTATCGATACAAAATTCAAAACGAGCAAATTGATCGATTGTTTGAAGCAATTTTGAAATTAGAGAACATTGAAGAATGTTATCGTTTCTTTGATGATTTGTGTACCATCAATGAGTTGGAAGCGTTTGGCCAACGATTTGATGTTGCAAAAATGTTATATGCAAAAAAAACGTATCAAGAAATCGAGCGTGAAACAGGGATTAGCGCAGCAACGATTTCAAAGATATCCAAATCATTTACATTTGGACCAGGGGGCTATGAATTACTTATTAAGAAACTACGTAACGAGGATGAATAGTTTCTAGAAATCTTGGAGTGATTTGATGCAAGTAGTTACTTTGCTGGAAAACGAAAGTGAGCAAAAAAACTTAAAACCAGCACATGGTCTGAGTTTGTATATTGAAACGTACAAACACAATATTTTATTTGATGTAGGACCAAATAATTATTTTATAAGAAATGCAAAACAACTCGGTGTCAATCTTGAAGAGATTGACATTTTGGTTATCTCACACGGCCATTTTGATCATGGTTCAGGGCTTCAAAAGTTTTTAAAAATCAATAAAAAGGCCATTATTTACGTCTCTAAATATGCATTTGATGATCACGTGAAGCAAAAGACAAATGGATATGAAAATATTGGTATCAAACAGCCAAAACAGTTGGATCGATTTGTCTTTGTTGAAGAGGATGTATTTATTGATGAAGAAATAACGATTTATGCCAAAGTGCCGTTCGTTGAATCGATGATTAAAGATGACAAGTTAAAGTTCTATTACAACGGTCGATTCATTGATGAAAACTTTGCTCACGAGATTTATCTTGTCGTTCAAGAAGAAGAGAACACGGTACTGTTTAGTGGATGCTCTCATAAAGGTATTGAGAATATCATTGATACGTTGGAAACTGAGCATGCGATTTCATTCACTCATATAATTGGCGGGTATCACTTTTCACACTATGATTCATTTGATTTTAAACAAACGGATTACTTAACTCAGCTGGGTCATAAATTTGAACAACGACAAGAATCCAAGTTTTACTCGTGTCATTGTACCGGTAAAGATGCATATCAACAATTAAAAATGATTATGCGTGATAAAATCCAACATATAAAAACTGGAGATGTCATAATAATTTAAATTTGTTGTTGCATCAAGGCGAAAATATTGTATAATATTATTGCTGTGCCAGCGTGGTGGAATAGGTAGACACGCTAGACTCAAAATCTTGTGGCCGCAAGGCCGTGTCGGTTCGACTCCGACCGCTGGTACCATTTTTGTAATCAATAGCATGACCGTTGTCGTGCTTTTTTTATTGCGACCAAAAAAAACGACCTTTAATCCAGATCGTTTATATAGTGTTTAATCGCCTGATATAGAAAGTGTGCTGCTCCCGGTTTCACGGCATCATAATATGCTGTAAATCGTTCATCTACAGTGTACATTTTTACCAGTTCAACATGCGCCTGTTGGTCATATGTTGGCCAGTAAAATTGTATCCACTCTTTATGCAATTCACATACCCTCTTTGTGGTATCACTATCAATGCCTTGATTCATAGCCTGAGGTAACTTTTCCAATATCAATGCACCAATACGTTCAGCTTCTTGCCATTGCCATTTTGACATCTTACGCATTTTTTGATAGGACTGATTAATGGTCTCTGCACTGTATTTTGCACGAATTTCGTCTCCGAAATCTTCCTCATTTTTTGCAATAATTTCTTCTTTGAGCCCGTAGAACTTGTCTTGATTACTCATTTGTTTGCCTCCTTTGTGAGATGCGATTGTTTGATCGATTGTACTAATAATCTGATGTAGTTTTTTTTGTTCCTCAAGAATCTTTTGACGATGACGTTCTAATGCCGTAATGTAATCAAAATCACGACTAGAAATCATCTGTTTAATATCAGCTAGTGATAAGCCAATGTTTCGATATAATAAGATGATTTGTAACTTAGAAATACTTGTATCATCATATATGCGATAGTTATTTTCGCGAATTCGTTGTGGTTGTAAGAGACCAATTTTATCATAGTAACGAAGGGTTCTCGTTGTAACTCCTGATATCTGTGCTACTTCATGAATTTTGTATTCCATATCCATCACCACCGTTATTATAAACCTTTACGTAACGTGAAAGTCAAGCATATTTCGTAAAAAAGAACATAATGAGTTAAAAATAGCGGACATTTGTGGTATAATTTCACATAGTTAGTGTGATTTATTGGATCGATATAATCAAGGTGATCAACAACATTGTTTGCCTCAAAGAATCACATATACATGAATTTATATAAATGGAGGTACATTATGAAAATTATTGCTGTGAATGCAGGGAGTTCATCGCTGAAATTTCAATTATTAGAAATGCCACAAGAAACGGTGCTAACATCTGGTATTGTAGAACGAATTGGAATCGAGAATTCCGTTATAAAAATCAAGATGAACGGTGAGAAGTTTGAAGAGAAAACGCCTGTTAAGGATCATAGCGTTGCTGTAAAACTATTATTACACAAACTGGTTGATTTAAACATTGTATCATCAATAGAAGACATAAATGGTGTTGGTCATCGTGTTGTTCATGGTGGTGAGAAATTTGCGAATAGTGTTGAAATTACAGAGGACGTTATTCAAGCGATTGAAGAAGTAAGTGATTTAGCACCGCTTCATAACCCCGCTAATCTTACAGGAATTCGCGCTTTTCAAGAAGCGTTACCACATATCAAGGGAGTAGCGGTATTTGATACCGCCTTTCATCAAACAATGAAGGAAGAAGAATACTTGTATGGTGTACCCTATGATTGGTATACAAAATATAGCGTTCGAAAATATGGATTTCATGGAACAAGTCATCGATTTGTTGCCGAACGTGCCGCACAACTATTGAACAAACCACTAGAAGATACAAAAATAATTGTCTTGCATCTAGGGAATGGTGCTAGTATATGCGCTGTAGATGGTGGAAAAAGTGTCGATACATCCATGGGCTTTACACCACTTGCGGGAATCCTGATGGGGACTCGTTCAGGTGATATCGACCCAGCTATTGTGGAGTTTATCGCAAAAAAAGAAAATCTCGATGTCTCAGAAGTTGTTAACATTTTAAATAAGCAATCAGGATATCTCGGAATCTCAAATAACTCAAGCGATTCACGCGATTTATGGACAGCAGCTCATAAAGGGGACAAACAAAGTCTGTTAGCTGTTAAAAAACAAGTCAAAATGATTAGTGATTACGTGGCTGCTTACTTTGTTACAATGGGTGGTTGTGATGCCATATGTTTCACGGCTGGTGTTGGAGAAAATGCAATCTTTACCCGCCAATTGATTGCGAAACGATTACGACCACTAGGCGTTCACATTGATGAGGAACGTAACTTTGTTCGTGGAGTCGAGAAACTAATATCGACCGATGACTCACCAATTAAGCTATTTTTACTTCCAACAAATGAAGAAGTCATGATTGCTCGTGATACATTACGCTTATCCAAATAGAAAGTTTGAATACTTTCTTTTTTGTACCAGGAGGTGCGTATGAAAATAACAATTGATTCATCAATTCAGACAAAAGTACCACAGTTTCATGTGGCCGTTTTAATTGCGAATGTGACGGTTGACAGTCGTTCTGAACTTAACCAAATTGTACACGACTACGAATCATCCATATCCTCACAATATGACATTTCTGATGTTGTGAATCTTCCGATTATCAAAGAAGGTCGCGATGCCTACAAAGCCTTTGGTAAAGACCCTTCAAGGTATCGGTTAGCAGTAGAAAGTCTCTATCGTCGGATTGTGAAAGGCAATGCTTTGTATCGAATCAATAATGTGGTAGATCTAGGTAATGTTCTTTCGTTGCATACACGTAAAAGTGTTGCTGTTTTGGACTATCATCAGATCAAAGGAGATGTAGTAATCCGTCTAGGAACATCCAATGATGAATATTACGGAATAGGTCGTGGAAAGTTAAATATTGAACATATTCCTCTATACGAAGATGAAATTGGACCATTTGGTTCGACCACTAGTGATACAGACCGAACAAAAATAACGATGAAAACATCCAAGATTTTGCTATTTATAATCTCGTTTACTGGCACACAATCTCTCCAAGAGGAACTTGATTTTGCAGCTGATATTTATTCAAAATATGCGGATGCAACAATAGTTGAACAGCGAATAATTTAACCACTTAGAGCCACCGAGAATTAAAAAATGGTCAACATTTGACCATTTTTGTTTGCTTTTTTAATTTTCATAGGGTACAATGACTATTGAGGTGATATGATGTCTAAAACACAAATCTTCTATGAAAAATTCATGAAAATAGCATTCATATTTAGTGCGATTTTTTTCATCCTATTCTTAATTGACTTATTCTTTGGAATGCTACTTGGGAAAATTGACTGTCAAGCAGTGAATACATTTGTCTGTATTCGTGATGATGCCCCATTTTTCCGTTTTTCATTACTTCCATTATTTTTTGGTACTATAATATTTCTTATCACCGGTCGCGTCTTCTATGAATTTGCGCATAAAGAATCGAAGTTATTATCCGTATCGGAATACCGCCGTTCACTAGAACAAGAAACGGTCGAAATTACCGAAATATCACGTGAAGAACTGTACGCGAAACTACGCCAAGGAAAACAATCACACAACCCAAACAATGAAACTATCCTCCAATCTGTACAACGCTCATTAAATGATTTTTGGTCTACTATTGGTGACTTTTTTGTATCCCTCAAAGATAAAGTTTTCGAAGCATTTGACAACCAAAAATCAAAACGTGAACAACGCCGTGAAATGAAACAAGAAATGGCACAAATCGAGCAGCATGAAATTGAAAGAGAAGCACTCAAAGAACACAAGCAACGTGCTGATAAACTAAATAAAACGGAGCTGGTTATCCTTTTATCAAAACAAACAGGACTTAGTCAAAATGATGCTCGATCGTTTGTCAATGCATTCTTAGAAACAATCAAGGAAACAGTGGTCGAAGATGATGTTGTTAAAATTGCAAATTTCGGTCGTTTCTCGAAAGTTCATATTGATGAACACGATGAATATGATGCTACAGTAGATGCGATGGTTCATGTAGAGGCACACAACACTGTAGAGTTCCAACCATTCAAACAGTTTTTGGACGCTTTTGGTATCGAAACAGATCTGGTTGATGATGATGGTGAAGAACCGGTAGTCGCTCCTGAAATTGAACCAAAAGAAGAACCAGTTGTCGAAGAAGTCATAGCTGAAGAACCAGCACCAGAATCAACTCCAGAACCTGTTGTTGAGGACACAATAGAACCTAAAGAAGAACCTGAAGAAAAACCTGAGGAAGAACCTGAAGAAGAACCTGAAGAAGAACCTGAAGAAAAACCTGAGGAAGAACCTGAGGAAGAACTTGAGGAAGAACCTGAGGAAGAACCTGAGGAAGAACTTGAGGAAGAACCTGAGGAAGAAACTAAAGAGGAACCTAAAGAGGAAACTAAAGAGGAACCTAAACCAAAACCAAAGAAACCCAAAAAAGCTAAAATTGTTACCAAAACAAAAAAAGACTTTATTGAACTGATGGAAGAAACAACTGATTTAAGTAAAAATAAGGCCAACAAGTTTTTAAAATACTTTGCTGAAGTTGTAAAAGAAGCTTTGGCTAATCGAGATGAGGTAGAATTGCCTGGATTAGGATTCTTTACCACAATCGAAATGCCAGAAAAAGAGGCTGTAAATCCACAAACAAATGAGAAGATTATTGTACCTGCACATCACCAGGTTCGATTCCGGTTTGATGACGTTTTCAAAGACGATGTAAACGAAGAATAAACAGAGGTATTTACCTCTGTTTTTTTTGTGCGGAAAACGCTTGTATTCAATAATTTATATGGTATCATAATGGTAGAAAGATGGTGGTTAAATGCTGTATATTGATACAACGGAGAATACGATTCATACATGTGCTTTTTACTTTGGGCTTGAAGAGTATTTAATCAAAGATTTTTCACATGATCAAGACGTTTTCTTACTATGGACTGTAGATCCTACGGTTATGATTGGTCGTCATCAAGTTACAAGTGTTGAATTGGATCAGGAATATGTAGATACTAACCATATTCAGGTCGTTCGACGGAATAGTGGTGGGGGAGCTGTGTATACGGACCCTGGGTGTTTTCAGTTTTCGTTCATTACTAAAAAAAAGAATCATCCTGATATTTTTAAGACGCACGTAAATCATATTATTAATGCGTTGCACAAGGTGCAAATTAATGCCGAATTTACTGGTCGTAATGATATTTTGGTTAACGGTCGTAAATTTAGCGGCAACGCTGAATATATATATAAGGATAAGCTAGTCGTTCATGGTACGATATTATTTGATTCAAATATGGAACATTTAATCGGGGCATTAACGCCGGACAAATCCAAATTAACAAAACATGCGATTTCCAGTGTCGAGAGTCGTGTTATCAATATTGGTACAATTACTGATTTGACAAAGGATGAACTGTATCAACATCTGGTACAGGAGATTGCGACAGAATCCATGCCGTTACGAGAGCTGGATCTTGATCGTATACACCAATATGAGCAGAAATTTCATACCGATGAATGGAATTATGGAAAGAATCCCAAGTTTTCATTCGAAAGGACGATGAAATTTGATTCAGGTAATTACACTGTGCATATCGATGTCAAACACAATCATGTGCAACAATTGAGAATCACTGGAGATTTTTTCAGTCTACAGAATGTTCGTGAGTTTGAAATGGCATTTCGTGATGTTGCGTTTACTCGTCAAGCATTTGTAGATGTTACGAAGCAACATAGAGTTCGATTGTATTTTCATGGATTAAAACGAGGTGAATTTCTCGAACTAATTTTTGGGAAAAGAACGAAAAAGCAAAAGGAAAAACCAGATTACTTGAAAGTCGATTTAAAAGATTTAAACCGTCAGACAAAGAAAATTAGAGCATTGCTTGAACAGCATAATTTACATACGGTTTGCCAGGAAGCTAGTTGTCCCAATCAGATGGAGTGTTTTAGTCATAAAACGGCAACATTTATGATTCTCGGTACAAGGTGTACCCGAAATTGTGCATTTTGTGATGTTGCTCAAGGACGACCTCTGGCAGTGGATAAAGAAGAACCGAATAATATATTACGAGCGGTAAAATTAATGAAACTACAGCACGTTGTGATTACCTCCGTGACAAGGGATGATTTACGTGGTGATTATGGAAGTAGTCATTTTGTTGACGTCATTAAAACCATTCAGCAAGGCGCACCCGATACGACCATTGAGGTTTTGGTACCAGATTTTATGGGAGATTATGTATCAATTAAACGCGTTGTTGATGCAAAACCGGATGTCATTAATCATAATGTAGAGACGATTGAACGGATTTATCCTGGATTTCGTGATCGTGCCAATTATCAGCGTAGTCTAACATTACTCAAGCGCGTGAAAGAAATTGATTCGAGTATCTTAACCAAATCAGGGATTATGCTTGGAATTGGTGAGACCAAAGAAGAAGTGATTTCGTTAATGAAAGACTTACGAGCAGTTGGTTGTGATATTTTGACGATTGGCCAATACTTGCAACCATCGAAAAATCATCGTGAAGTCGATGAGTATATATCGCTAGAGACATTTGCCGATTACAAAGATATTGGTAAACAGTTGGGATTCCAGTTTGTTGCTTCAGGACCAATGGTTCGAAGTAGCTATGAAGCACATAAACAATTCAAAGGAGAGTCGGAATGAAACAAACAGCGCTGTATCAGAAACACATAGATTTAGGTGCTAAAATGGTTGACTTTGCAGGATGGGAAATGCCCATTTCCTATACTTCTATTACCGAAGAGCATGGATATGTTCGTGAAAAATGTGGACTATTTGATGTATCGCATATGGGCGAAATATGTGTTCGTGGTAAGGAAGCATTGCACCTTGTTGATTACATTTTTACCAATGATGTAGCAGCAATGGATGATCATCAGGTGTTATATGGGATGATGTGTTATCCCGATGGTGGTGTTGTCGATGATTTGCTGGTGTATCGCTTTGCTGAAGATCACTTTTTACTGGTCGTTAATGCATCAAACGTAGATAAAGATTATGCTTGGGTATTGGAGCAAAATCATTTTGATTGTCGTGTCACCAATGAATCGGATAATTTTAGTGAAGTTGCGTTACAAGGTCCGTTAGCGCAACATGTGTTGCAAAAACTTACGCAATACGACTTGAATCAAATTACCTTTTTTACATCCCAAATGATACCCATTGATGGAATGACATTCTTGGTATCTCGAACCGGATATACGGGAGAAGATGGATTTGAAATCTATGGTGCCCATCAAGATATTGAGTTGATTTGGGAACAATTGCTAGTTACAGGGGGCAATCAAATTGCTCCGATTGGCCTTGGTGCCCGGGATACATTACGATTTGAAGTGGCTTTACCGCTTTATGGTAATGAACTAAGCCCTACCATTACTCCACTTGAGGCTGGATTATCCTTTGCGGTTAAATTGGATCGTCAAGACTTCATCGGCCGTGATGCATTAGTACAACAACAAGAACAAGGAACGTTGCGACGACTATGTGGATTAACCATGATGGATAAAGGAATATTGCGACATGGATACGAGGTATATCACGAGGATACGGTGGTTGGTGTTGTTACCACGGGATACAAGTCCCCAAGTACAAATGAAACCGTTGCATTGGCCCTGATTGATCGTCCTTATGATAAACGGGGAACAAAATTAACGGTTGATATTCGTGGAAAACGAAAAAGTGTTGTTGTCAGAACGAAAAAGTTTTATAATAAAAACTATAAGAAATAGAGGAGGACAAAAATGAGCAAAATTGTAAAAGGATTGTATTATACGAACACCCATGAATGGGTAAAAGTGGAAGATGGATTTGCGTATATCGGGATTACGGATTACGCCCAAGAAAGTCTCGGAGAAATTGTGTTTGTAGAACTTCCTGAAGAAGAGACAACCATCGAAGCAGGAGAAGAATTTAGCGCGATTGAGAGTGTTAAAGCTGCAAGTGATGTTATTTCACCACTTACTGGAACCATCGTTGTTGTCAACGATGATTTGGAAGATAGTCCTGAATTGATTAATGAAGATCCTTATGAAAATTGGATTGTAAAACTGGATTTTGAAGACGAAACAGAATTAAACGATTTATTATCAGCTGAAGAATACGAAGACATTTGCGAGTAGGAGGCACCTATGTTTAAATATCTGCCCCATACCAAGCTAGATATTGAACAAATGCTACAAGTTATTGGTGTTTCTGACATCAATGACTTGTTTCTTGAAATACCTGATTCTTTAAAAGGCTTGGATTTGGATGTACCACAGTCTCATAGTGAATTAGAAATCTATCAACGGTTTGAAGAACTGGCACAAAAAAATAATGTGCTCATCCCATTTGTTGGTGCTGGTGCATATGATCATTACACACCAAGTATTCTTCGTCATCTTGTCGAACGACAAGAATTTTTGACGTCGTATACACCATATCAACCGGAGATATCGCAGGGGACTTTGCAGTATATATTTGAGTTTCAGAGTGTCATTACAGAACTAACAAAAATGGATGTCTCCAATGCATCGATGTACGATGGTGCTACAGCTACTGCGGAAGCGATGTTTATGGCAACAAATGCCAAAAAACGCTCACAGATCCTCGTATCAAAAACTGTCAATCCAAACATCATTAATGTCATCAATACCTATGCGCATTATCGTGGGTTAAAGGTCGAATTTGTGGCAATGAAAAATGGTGTTACTGATGTGGATGATTTCACCCAGAAAAATAGTAAAGAATATGCAGGAATCATTGTGCAAAGTCCAAACATGTATGGCATCATTGAAGATCTTACACCCTATCGTGCCATCTTGGATGAAACCAAAGGTTTGTTCATAGTGAATAGTGATATCAGCAGTTTATCCATCTTAAAAGCACCCGGTGAATTTGGTGCTGACATTGCCGTAGGAGATTGTCAGAGTCTTGGCGTTCCACTATCATTTGGTGGACCATATATTGGCTATTTAGCAACGACTACTAAACTTATGCGGAAAATGCCAGGTCGAATCTGTGGTGTCACAACCGATAGTGATGGAAAACGTGCTTTTGTTTTAACATTGCAAGCGCGTGAACAACATATTCGTCGGGAAAAAGCCAACTCGAACATCTGTTCCAATCAAAGTTTACTAGCATTATTTGTTACCATATACGCAACCGTTATGGGAAAACAAGGAATCCGTGAAGCGCAACAAAAATCGGTTAATGCAACGCATTATCTTGCGAATCAACTGGAACAAAAAACATCCTTTAAAGGTGTTTTTAAACAGCCGTTCTTCAAAGATGTCGTTCTCCGTTCAAGTGTTGATCCAACGGTCCTAGAAGACGTCTGTTTTGATGCTGGTTTTGTTGGACCTTTGGCCTTAGAGCGTTTGGATTCCTCCATGAAAGACCTCTATTTGTTTAGTGCAACAGAAAAACGAAGCAAAGCCGATATTGATCGCTTTGTGACAGTATTGGAGGGATTATGATGTATTACGATAAATTGATATTTGATTTATCCACTCCAGAGAGAAAAGGATATAGTCTACCAAATTATGACATTCCTGAACATAAAATTAATCCGGGATTATGTCGTGAAGACGATTTGTTGTTACCGGAAGTAAGCGAACTGGAAACATTGCGCCATTATACCAATGTTAGTTTTAAAAACTTTGGGATCGAAAAAGGATTTTATCCCCTTGGATCATGTACGATGAAATACAACCCGAAAATCAATCAAGATATCAGTAATCTCCCAGCGTTTCATCTGCATCCCTATCAACCGATTAAATCCGTTCAGGGAAACTTGGAAATCTACTATGAAACGCAGCGAATTCTATCGGAATTAAGTGGACTGGATGAGTTTACTTTAAATCCATACGCGGGTGCTCATGGTGAACTCGTTGGCCTGATGATTATGAAGAAATATCATCATGATCGTGGTGATTTTAAACGGACGAAAGTCATTGTGCCCGACAGTGCTCATGGAACCAATCCAGCAAGTGCTGCCGTTGCCGGTTTCGATATTATTGAAGTAAAATCCAATGTAGATGGTACTGTTCACATTGAGGATTTGGAAACGGTTCTTAGTGACGAAATCGCAGGAATCATGCTTACCAATCCAAATACCGTCGGAATTTTTGAAAAAGATATTTTAGAAATATCCCGTTTGGTACATGAAGCGGGTGGCTTGTTATATTACGATGGAGCAAACTTGAATCCAATACTTGGAGTTGCTCGTCCTGGTGATATGGGCTTTGACATTATGCACATCAATCTCCACAAAACGTTCTCGACACCACACGGTGGTGGCGGACCAGGTAGTGGACCGGTTGGCGTCAAAGAATTTCTACGTCCGTATTTACCGAAACCGGTTGTCGTGAAAACCGTAAATGGCTTTGACATCGAGATGGATAATGACACAACCATTGGCCAAATATCCCATTTCTACGGGAATTTTGGTGTCGTAATCAAAGCATATACCTATTTACTAACCGTTGGCAAAGAACATTTTGAATACGTTGGAAAACTGTCTGTACTCAACGCGAATTACATCAAGGAATCATTGAAAGATGTATATGAACTTCCCATTGAATCGGTTTGTAAACATGAATTTGTCTTCAATGGTCTTCGTGATAAAACACAGCATGTAACAACGCTTGATATTGCGAAACGACTACTTGATTACGATGTTCATCCACCAACGATTTATTTCCCACTCGTCATCAAAGAAGCGTTGATGATTGAACCACCCGAAACCGAAAGCAAACAAACAGTTGATCACTTCATCAATGTGATGCGGACAGTTGCTGAAGAAGCCAGAACGAATCCAGAATTGGTGAAAGGAGCACCGTATACTACAGTAGTAAAACGTCTAGATGAAGCAAAAGCTGCACGCCAACCTATTGTAAAATATCGGGATCTCCTATGAGAGATGTCGTCATTATCGGTGCTGGTCCAGGTGGATTTGATACTGCCATATTTGCCAAAGAACATGGATTGGATGTTGTCTTAGTAGAAGAAAATATCGTCGGTGGTACATGCTTAAATTGGGGTTGCATTCCGACAAAAGCGTTATATCATAACGCCAAACAAATCGCCCAGGTGAAAGAAGCAGATACCTTTGGTATTCATATACAATCCATGAATATTGATTATGATGTAATCAAAGAACGAAAAGAATCCATTGTATCCCATCAAGTGAACAATATCGAAACATCATTGAAACGACTTGGTGTGGAACTGATTCAGGGTACAGCAACAATCAAGGATGCAAATACTGTCGTTGTTAATGGTACAGAACTCGCTACGAAACACATCATTATTGCAACGGGTTCGTCCGTCCGTAAGTTTCCGTTCAAGGGAGACACATTAATGATTATTCATGATTCCAAAGATCTTCTTGATTTACATGAATTCCCTAAACGTTTGCTGGTCGTCGGAGCCGGCGTCATTGGATGTGAAATGGCATCAATCTTTCAACATTTTGATGCCGAAGTGACACTCGTCGAGTATCAAAAAGAGATCTTACCACCACTTGATCAAGACATACAAAAACGCGCACGAAATCTCTTTAAACGCAAAGGTCTTACGATTCATACATCTGCAACACTGGACGAAATACGTCAAGTGGATGATGAGTATGTGGCATTTGTCAAGACCAAAAAAGGAATCGTTGAGATTCCTACGGATTATGTGTTACTCGCAACGGGACGACAGCCCAATTTTGGCGGAATAAACCTTGAACAACTCGGGATTGATTATCAGGCTTCGGGAATTGTCGTGAATGACAATAAACAAACATCAATTGATAACATCTATGCTATTGGTGATGTGAACGGTGAATTGATGCTCGCCCATAAGGCAACGTATGACGGGTACAAGGCGATTAGTCATATGTTAAATCAACCAATGGATATCAATTTTGATTTGGTACCAAGTGTTGTCTTTAGTTTCCCTGAAATAGCTTCTATAGGTAAAACCGAAGAAGATCTTCAAGGAACAACCTATCACAAAAGCAAATACATGTATAAAACCAATGCGAAAGCACAATGTATGAATGAAACCGATGGTTTTATTAAGATGCTTGCTAATGAGGAGAACGTCCTCGTTGGATGTCATATCATTGGTGCTCATGCGGCAGATCTCATTCATGAAGTGGGATCATTAATGTATACCAAGATATCAATTGATTCGTATCGGAATATCATTCATGCCCATCCAACACTATCGGAGATAATCGGAGAATGTATCAAAGGATTTGAGCATTAAAAAAGACCATTTCTGGTCTTTTTTTTAGTTGTTATAATAGACTTCTGTACGTTCGTATGACCCTTCTTCGGTTTCTTGAACCAATACGGTTTCAAAATCGGGAAGTTCAACAAATTTTGAACCTAAACTAGCTTCATTTACAGGGTCGAAATCAAAGGTGAAATAATTATTCTTAATGGTAACTGTTCCATTGGAACGTACGTACCCATTAAATGAGTTGACGACGATTCCGCGAATCGGATTACCGGATTCGTCTTCCATTGGGATTTCATTACCGCTGTTACCTTTTGCAGCAGCATATAGTACACCATTTATTTCCACAACATTATTCACTGCATCAATATAGATGGATTCTTCGGTATAGACAAACCAGTTGAAGATATTGGAGTTGGTGTTGTTTCCATGTGTTTCAAACAAAGACGTGACCATTATGTTGTCCATTCCATAAAGTGAAAACTTATGATCGGTTCCACCACTATCAACAAAACCTTCTCCTTCATTGAATTCGATGAAGGTTTGTCCAGTGACATAGAAACCACCAGAAACAGTAACATCATCACCGGTGAAGTACAGGTCACCTAAAACGACAATCATTCCTGTAATGTCAATCGCACCAACGTTATCAATGGTAAGATCGCCCCATACAATCATTGTTTCGGTGTTTGTCACGTCAAAGTTAGTGATGGTGAAATCTTCACTAATGGTTAAATTTCCATTGTAGATTCCCGCAGTGTTTAATACCGTCACACTATTTGCTGGATCAAAAGAAGAGAATGTATTCAATCGAGCATAGGGATCACTTGGTGCTGTTTCGATGGTACCATAGGTTTTACAAGTACCATTTGGTTTGTATTCAATACAGGTATAGGTGGATACCGCATCGCCGGCATTGTCATTGTAGATGACGGATCCGATGGTTGATATTGTCATCGAGTCCGTAACCGTGCGATCTTCGGTAGGACCACTCAATTGAACATATTCAATTAATTGATCTTCAAGGGCATAATCACTAAAGAAGTTTGCAATCACCATATCGGCATTAATGTTTCCAGTTTCTAAGGAGTTTGGTTCAATTTCAACGTTTAAGAACTCTGATTCCTCTAAAACAAAATTATCATTTACGGTTGCGCCAAGGGTATAACAATCGGGTTCACAGTAGTAGAAGGCCTCGCGGTAATAGGTGTCTGCTTGACTACCATTCCCATTAAAGTCGGGATAGACCCCTGAAGCAGCTGGTGTTTTGGCAGGCGCTGCTAATCCTTCGTTAATATACGGTGCGACATTGGTGAATACAATTCGATCTCCAAACAGGTTTGGATTCCGCAAATAACCACTATTAAGGATTAAATCACCATTGGTTGCCATCTGGAATAAATAAGGATCAATTGATTCTGTGTAAGTTTGGCCTTTGGAGGCAAAGGAATACATCCGCATGTAACTATTGCCGTCATTATAGATATAGGTAAATCGAGTTGCGATGGCATCGATACCATCATAATCGGTATAATCACCATTTAAATCGGTCGAATTACTAACGTCTTCCACTAAAATGCCGTAATCGTTATAACCGCTACCATCAACGTAGGTGCTGTAGTAACCAGCGACATCAAAGGTATTGGAATTGAGATATAGTTCAAAATCATAAATAGACTGTTTTAACAATCCTTCACCGAGAAGGTCCGCATCAATTGATTCTAATTTTACTTTTGTTGTGACAAATTGATTCACGGTTAATTGGGCAATACCAGCAAGTGATAAACTTAATATAACCATGCTGATAAACGCAGAAGCTAAAATATTTCCGCGCTGATTATGTGATCTGTGAAACAATTGTTTGAGAAGTCGTATCATAGGAACCCTCCTCTCATGATATATTATAAGATATATCTGTGGATATTGTATGAATAATACATTAAATGATGATTCTTGTGGTAAAGTCGTACACCTCTTGTAATATACCATTTAATTCAACGGCAAGTGATAATTCTAACTCGATATACCCATCCCCACAAATGCGATCGGCGCGAGCCGCATATACATCGGTACAAGTAGCTGGATCTGGGCTGACGTTTTCATAATAAGTTGGGGTTATATCACTGGCAGTTAAGACTTTTAGATTGGTTGCATGCAGTACGGTTGTAGAACCATTCGCGTATTCATAGGTAATCGTTTGGGCGGTTCGATCCAAATATAGGTATTCTGTTTCTGCGGTTGAAACATCAAAATCAAGTGCCCCAGCATTTAAAGTCCAATCGTATTCATGGAAGAAGGAGACGGTTACTGTCGTCCCATCATCTGTAACTTCAAATCGGTGTGGTTGAAGACTCGCGAGATTTTTACGAATGACATCCGAAATCAATAGACTTTGGTTTGTTACAAAGTTTTCGTACTCGTATTCACGACGAACCGTGACATTCATAACAATCAGTTGCATTAACATCATTAACACAATCGATCCGATAGCCATGGCGATAAGCAATTCAATAATGGTTAAACCAGCTTGGCGTTTATTGGCTTTTGTTAATTGTTTTTTCATCGACACACCACCCTAGTTTAATGGCGGATCTTCATCCGCTACAATTCCGACGTTAACCAATATTAAATCGGGGTCATCAAAATAATCCAACCAGATGACGGCCCAAAATAGACTGTCAATTGGTGCATCGTTTGCGGCGATCACATCGGCATCCAATGCGACGACATTACGCACATCAATTGGGAGTGACGTATCATTGACTACCTCATCATACGCTCCATATTCAAAAATATATAATTTGAATTCTGTTGCATCAAAGGTTAGATTTTGTGACTGCATTTCAAAAATGCTTTCACAAATCGCAATATCATTTGCTCCACCAAACTCAGTAGAACAGGTATTTACATCTAATGTAAGGTAATTATCTGGGTCGACACCAACTTCGGGAACAGCAAGGGCTAATTGTGAATAGTCAATTTTATCAATTGCGTACAAGGCACCTTCTGCGACAGAAGCAGCAATTCGTTGTGTTAATGCTTGTCGGTTAATTTCGAGTGAGTTTGTAAACGAGATGAGCAAGGGAACCAGTATTACCGAGAAAATAACTAAAACAGCCATTAGTTCCAATATGGAAAATCCTTTTTGATTCATTTTCATCGGGCATACTCACCTCCATTTTCTATATCATATAAATTATATCATAACACGTTTACAAAAGCAAAATCGTTAATAAAAATTTAATATTTGAAGGTTTTTTTAGTTTTTTTTGTAAATCTAGTCAATATATTGTATAATGATTTTGAAAGTATGTAAGTGGGGTGACTATATGAACTCTCAATTTCGGAATAGCAACTTTGGTTTTATATTATATACCGCAATAGTGACCATCATGGTTTTGGCCACTGGTTTTGTGATATGGTATATGACCGTTGGGTATCGCGTTGGCACCTTTGGGCCAGACACACGACTGGGTAGTGTCTATATTGGTGGTTTAACCGAACCAGAAGTAATTCCATTACTCGATGAACGAATTGATTACTGGTACAGTGATGACACAATTAGGTTCCAATTAACATATCAAGATTATGTGTATTATTTTGATCGTGATTTAATATTATTTGATTTGGAACTGTCTACTTATAAATTAACCGATGGAATCACCAATGAACTTGTTGCGAAATATCAAACAGAAGATTTGGAAATGATTCGTGCTGAAATTTCCGCATTGCCGTTTTTACAAGATGTATTACCATATATAGATATAAATATTATTATTGATGATGTATTGAGCGATGCAGAGTTAATGCGTTCGTATTCCAATAAACATGTGGAAGATTACCTTGGTGAAGCAACGGAACTGGTTGTTGAGTTGGGAAGTAGTCCATTCCGCGTTCCAGAAGGAGTCCAAATTGACAGCGTTATAACCGATATTATTGAACTTTATCCGGAAACAAATGGTCAGATTTTTGTTCCTGAAAAAACATTATTTGACATTACTAGTGTTTTAGGAAGTTCATTAAATGATCAAGAGTTAACAATGTTATCATCGGCAATGTTAGCTACCATATTAGATACGAATTTCATCATCAATGAGGTTCACTATGAACCGGATATTGATTTTACGATGTATACCATTGATACGTATCCATACTTTGGTCGGAATACCGTTATTACCCGGATTGTTGATGAGAGTTTTTCGTTCTACAATCCGAATGAGTTTTCGTATTACTTCACGGTTGAAAAGACCGATGATTTCAATGGCGAGTTGAAGCTCTATGGTGTGCCATTTGAGTACGATATCGAAGCAAATATACTAAAAACAGAAATTCCATATATTACACAATCAACCAATAATGTAAACTATTTACAAATTGGATACAATGGCGTTATCATCGACGTGGAACGAGTAATCACCGATGTCTATGGTAATGTAGAAAAAGATAATATTCTATTTGAATTTTACCCACCAATTAATCGAATAATATTTGAACCGTAAGAAGTTTAGGGAGTGGTAACATGGCAAGAAATGTTCAAAAGCGACTTGGGGATGTTCTATTTGAACAAGGAGTTGTAACCGAGAAACAAATTAACGAAGCCCTCCGCAAACGGGAAAAAGGGGAAAAAATCGGAGAAGCATTGATTCGTTTTGGTTTCTGTAATGACTCACAAATCGTCGATGCACTAGAAGCCTCGTTGGGTATCCGACGAGTTAATTTGCAATTGTTATATATTGATGAAAGTGTATTAAAACTACTCGACGAAGAATTTGTAACAAAATCACGTATTATGCCAATCAATATTCACGGACGTCGGATTGTCATTGCAACCAACGACCCACTTGATTTTCCAACGATTGAGAACGTTCGTCTTCGAACCGGAATGAACGTGGAAACCGTATTGGCTACTCAAAATGATATCGATACTGCAATTGCACGATATTATGGATTTACCAAAACCTTAAAATCACTTGGTATCGAAGTCAAAGAAAAGAAAAAAGAAGACGAAAAATTCTATGAAGAATTATTACAAGATACCGAAGGAGATTCCAATGAATCACCGATTATCCAACTAGTAAATCAAATTTTACTCACCGCAGTAAAAAGTGAAGCATCCGATATTCATATCGATCCGAGTGATATTGAGTTTAAAATCCGATATCGGATTGATGGTGTTCTTGGAACAGAGCGAACCTTACCGAAGGTTATTTTATCGAAGTTAATCTCACGGATCAAAGTTATGTCCCATATGGATATTACCGAAACGAGATTACCGCAAGATGGTCGGATTAAAACCATTATCGAAGGTCGTCCTATCGATCTTCGGATTTCAACATTACCTACCATTCGCGGTGAAAAAGCAGTTATGCGTGTTCTAGACTTATCGCGTGACAGTAAAGGTCTCGATCGGTTAGGACTCGACCCACAAGAACGAACTGTATTTGAAAAACTGATTCATCGACCCAACGGAATTGTCTTGGTTAGTGGACCTACTGGTAGTGGGAAAACAACAACATTATACGCTTCACTCGATCAGTTAAATGCTGATGATGTCAACATTATCACCGTTGAAGATCCTGTGGAAATTGAACTGGAAGGAATTAACCAGGTTAACGTTAACCCGGATATCGATTTTACCTTCGCAAACGCATTGCGATCGATTTTACGTCAAGACCCCAACATCATCATGGTCGGGGAGATTCGTGATAGTGAAACAGCGGAAATCGCCGTTAAGGCCTCACTCACAGGACACTTAGTATTGTCGACCATCCATACCAACAGTGCGGTAAAAACAATAACCCGTCTTATTGACATGGGTATTGATGCCTTCCTGGTTGCCTCCTCTCTCAGTGGGGTTGTCGCACAACGGTTACTCCGTGTTGTTTGTCCTCACTGTAGTACCGTGGATAAACCCACCAAAACTGAGCAAGAAGTATTTGAGCGGAATGGAGTAAAAATAGATAAAATGAAACGCGCTCACGGTTGTGAAATCTGTAATAATAAAGGATATAAAGGACGTACCGCAATTTTTGAAATCCTCGATGTTAATGAAACCATTATTCGGATGATTTCAAATGATGCACGGGAATATGAAATATTAGAACAAGCCCGAAAAGATGGGACCAATTTATTAATTGAAGCTGGTTTGAAAAAAGTCCAAGAGGGCGTTACAACATTAGAAGAGGTTATGCGAATTAGCTTAGATTAGGAGTGATTCGATGCAAATATTCGATTATCGATATCGCGCACGACGATTACGAGATGGCAAAGTCGTAAAGGGAATTACTGAAGCTCCAAACAAAGCTATGGTCAGTAAATTCCTTCAAGAACAAGGTCTCAAACCGATTGAAATTTATACCAAAAAAAGCATCATGGGACAAATGTCTCGGATTAGTTTTGGTAAAGTTCTAAAAGAACGAGACCTGATTTTTTACTTGCGACAACTGCATTCATTGTTAAAAGCAGGTGTCAAACTAAATGAAGCAAGTGAAATCTTAGCAACACAACAAACGAATAAACTGATTCGTCGGATTTTTTACGGGATCTATTTTGAAGTGAATAGTGGGACATCTTTGGCGGATGCGTATAAAGAATATCCTGCAGATTTTCCCGATATCTTGGTATCGATGATTCGTGTTGGAGAACAGACTGGGAATTTGAAAAGCGCTCTTGAAGACGTCGTACGGTATTTTGAAACCCAATATCGGATCAAGAACTCGATCCGACAAACGATGATGATGCCAATTATCTACTTGGTAATTGCGTTTGCTGTTGGTATCTTCATATTTACCGTGGTAATGCCTCAATTTGAAAGTATGTTTGCGACGTTAGGTGGTGACATGCCGGCGGTAACGGCACTATTCATCAAGGTTGGGAATTTTCTCGAGAAAAACGGAATTTTACTTGTTTTGGGGATGATCCTATTTGTGATAGCGTTTATCGTCCTGAAGAAACGATCCACAAAATTTCAGCGTTTCTTATCCTATATGTCCATCAAATTTCCCATATTGGGTAGTGTTACAAAATTGAATAATTTATCGCGGATAGCGGCTACATTATCGCAATTATTAAATAGTAAAGTACCATTACAAGAGTGTTTGGCAACAACCTATGAAGTAGTAAGCAATCGTATATATCGCGATTTGATTATTCAAGCCCAAAAAAATGTCAATGAAGGGGAATACATGTCGCAAGCATTTGAGAACCATTATGCGGTGGAAGTCGTATTCACCCGAATGATTAGTGTAGGGGAACAAACCGGTGATTTGGGTCGAATGTTGGCAAGCTTATCCACCTTCTACGATGAAGACAGTGTTGTGAAAATCGACCGCGTTCGAAAATTACTGGAACCCGTAATGATGTTAGTAATCTTTAGTTTGGTTGTTGTAATGTTGCTTGCAATAATGTTACCAAGCCTTTCATACTCAACTGCAATGTAATAATAAAAATATATGAATCTTAAATAAATCTTAAATACGGAATTAATATTTGATACAATATTGACATTGACCATTATTAATGCTATAGTGAATACAGAAGTATTTGGATATAGAAAAAAAGCGAATTAGGAGGAAAAATGATGAATAATAAAGGTGTAACATTAATTGAGTTATTAATCGTAATCGTAGTAATTGGTATTATTAGTGCATTCGCTGTTCCTGCTGTAGGATCATTCTTAGAAACTGCACAACGCCAAGCTGTGTATCAAGATGCTGTAGCAGTACGTAATGCAGCTGCAAACTACTGTGCACAACCAACTGTAACATGTACATCAACTCAGGAGCTTACTATGACTGAATTGGCAACGTATCTTGATGGGTTTGACAAAACAAAATACGATGTTGATGATACTGGTACAGATGACTTAACCATTGCAACTGGTAATGGTAGTGGTGGATGGACAATTACACTTGAAGCTGTTGCAGTAAATCAAGGCGATTTCGAATGGGTTACTTCAACCGACCCAGTTAACGCTGACTCATCTACAACTTACGTAACAGAAGACGATAACTAAAAAAAGAGCTTAGCTCTTTTTTTTATTCCAATTATTGGTAAAATAATGTAAAATGATAACGGTGATTACAATGACATTAGAACTCTATTTATGGACAGGTTATATATTTATAATGGGATTATTTATGGGATCGTTTTTTAATGTTGTTGGGATTCGCGTTCCGGAAAAAATATCGCTTTTAGGACGAAGTAAATGTCCTGATTGTGGACACCAACTTGGAGTCCTCGAATTAATTCCCATCATCGGCTATATATTTTTAAGGGGTCGATGTAAAAATTGTAAATCGCATATTTCGGTCAAATATCCAATTATGGAATTTATAACGGGATTCTTATTCGCAATTTCATTTGTATTTTTACATGAAAATATGATAGAATATATATTAGTAATAGTGTTTATTTCATTACTAGTAATCGTATCGGTCTCCGATTTGTATTACCAGGTCGTTCCCGATGTCGTTTTACTTGTCTTTCTACCACTGTTACTTGGTCTTAGAATTGCGAGCCCGGTCATTGTATGGTACGAAGGAATTATTGGAGCGGTCATAGGCTTTGGCTTCATGTTTCTGATGTCGATTTACGGAAAGATACGTTTCCAAAAAGAAGCCCTTGGCGGTGGTGACATCAAACTCTATGGATTGATTGGTTTGGTTCTCGGATTTAATACGATATTTATCAGTGTGTTACTAGCGGGAGTGTATGGTTTGTTGTACTTCGCAATCCTGCGTCCCAAAAATCACTACATACCATTTGTTCCATTTATTGCACTTGGTTCCATAACCGCGTACTTCGTGGGACCATATGTTAACGAATGGATTCTGAATATACTTGTATAAAAGGAGGGAAGATTATGGCACGATTATCCGTAAACTGTTTCTTTACTGACAATGAATTTAACTTCATTGAGAAACCGGATGGCTATAATATGAAGAAACTTAAGTATTCCAGTGTTAAATTGCCCCCTGGGACAATTGAAAACGGGATTATTTATCGTGAAGAAGCGCTTCTAAAAGTCATCAAGGATACATTTAAACTGTTTAAAATTAAAGCGCGTCGCGTCAATTTAATCGTCCATGAGGAATTGTTTACTTTCCGTACCATTGAGGTGCCCATCATCTATAAACCAAATGAAATTGGGAATTATATTGAATCACAAATCGGGAAAACGATTATGATTCCGTTTGATGATATGAAAATGGACTATGTGATTCATCGAAAAACCGAAGATTCCTACGATGTCATTATGTTTTATGCACCAAAACACGAGCTAAAGTCTTATGTCAATCTATTCTACGAGATGAATATGCAAGTGGTTCGGACGGATATTCCACCACTTTCATTGCATCGTTTGTTTTATTATCGTAAATACGAAGATTCTGAAATTCAATTTGAGAAAGATATCATGTTTCTCGCAATTTTCGATGACACCTACTCGATTTATATTTTTGACCAAGAGATTCCAATTTTCTCACTCGTTCAAAACTTAAATGTATCGCAATTAGAGGGGGAACGGTATTTAGAAGTTCTCGATCAAGAAATGTCTAAAATATCCAATTATTACAAGTACAATTTAAATGCTGGTGATGCATCCATTAGTAAAATTGTTTTGTTTAATATGTCAAGTAAATTCACAAACGATGAGATTCAACAATACTTCTACGAAGAAGGAGCAATTGTTCAAACAATTGTATTTGACATGAAGACGATTAGTAAAATTGTCGATACTTTAATCGATCGTGAATGCTATATCCCACTTGCGGCCAGTTTACCGGAAACAAAGGGGTTGTTCTAAATGGCGAAACGACATGTATACTCCAAAGATGCATCGGGGTATGGAGAATTTATTTATGTTGATCTGTTACCAGAGATAAGACGGGCTCGGCAATTTAATGTCAATGTTGTTGCGGCATTATTGTTTGCCATCATTCTTGGCTTCTTCTTGATTTATCAACCCTATCGTGATGGGACCTTCTTATTGGAAGAGCTTACGAGTGAAAACAATGACGCAAAACATGCGTACTTGTTGACTCAAGAAGAATTTTATGGGTATGAAATTGATATTGATGCCATTAACTTTGAAAACGACATCGAGACGATTTCCAAATTACGTGTGGATTTAAACAACAATATCGATACGATTCAACTAATAGTGGATGATAATAACGGTCGATTACAAAGTGTCTCCTATGATGCTTTAAACGATGAACTTGTTGTCAAAATTGGTCACATCGATGAGTTCCGCTTTAGTTCCATTAATAACCAAATATTAAACATTCCTTGGGTCGCTGATAGCACGTTTAAAACAGCTCCACCACTTGGTGACAGTTTACTCAATATCGGTACCTACACGATTGAGGTGAATTACGATGTTGAATAGACGCCTCAGTGATTACATCTTTTACGGATCGTTAGCAGCGATTCTGATCGGTGTTCTGTTACTTCGTGTATTAATAGTTGGAACGATGAATACCAACATCGAGAATCTTCGCCGTGACAATGCCAACTTAGCACTTCAAATCGATGCATTGGAAATCTTAGTACAAGAAAATAAAAACGTTCAGACAAGTCACTTGTATGAACTGTATGACATTATTCCCAATGTCTATTCCGAAATCGGACTGAAGTATAAGACTGCATCCATGCTTGAAGAACTAGGTGTTAACAAATCCGATGAGTTTGGTCGTTCAATCAACGTCTCAACGACTGTGAATCTCGGGAACGTTCCGACCTTCCAAGACTACGAGGAAGAGTATTTATTCGTTCAAGTAGAAGTTCAGTTCCAAACCGATGACACAACCATCGTAACCGACTTTATTGACAAACTATACAACAGCGAACAACTCTTTATTGTCAATCAAGTGGATTACACCGATACCACAGGTGAATACAGCATGGAAATGCGGATTACGTTCTTGGCTGTATATGACGTAGAATTAATAGAAGAGAGCTAAAAATTAGCTCTCTTTTTGTACTTTACGTTCAATTTCCTTAATCAGTTCATCGTACATCTCTTCGGCTTTGACTTTTCGTTTGATGGTGCCATCCACAAAAATCAAGCCTTCATTCTTACCACCGGCAATCCCGATATCAGCAGCACTGGCCTCTCCGGGGCCGTTGACGGCACACCCCATAACAGCAACGGTTATATCATAATCCTTTGTTTCTAAATATTGTTCCACTTTGTCAACCAGAGGAAACATATTATATTGGAGTCGGCCACAGGTCGGACAACTGATTAATCGTGGTTTCTTATATAGCCCAAGAACACTAAGCAATTCTTTGGCAACCTTGACTTCCTCAATGGGATCGGTACTTAAACTAACACGAATTGTATCACCGATGCCTTCATACAGTAGAATCCCAAGCCCTACAGCGCTTTTAATTGTACCCCCGAACTTTGTACCAGCCTCGGTAATACCGAGGTGCAAGGGATAATCAAACGCTTCACTGGCTAAACGATAGGCTTCGACAGCAATATCGACGTGACTTGATTTAAGAGAGATAATGATATCATGAAAATCAAATTTCTCAAGCAACTCCACGTGATATTTAGCACTGGCCAGCATGCCTTCGGGTGAGACGCCATATTCGGCTTTAATATTTTTCTCTAAACTACCACCATTGACACCGATTCGAATCGGAATGTTTCGTGCCTTACAAGCATCCACAACCTTTTTCACATTCTCATCGCTGCCGATATTTCCCGGGTTGATCCGAATCTTATCAATGCCATTTTCAATGCACATTAATGCATACTGATAACTAAAGTGAATGTCTGCGACCAAAGGAACGGTAACCTGCTGCTTTATCTCTTTAATCGCCATCGCATCCGCTTTATTAAAAATAGCCAAGCGAACAATCTTCGCTCCAGCAGTTGCTAGTGTATTGATTTGGCGTACGGTTTCCTCAACATTCTTTGTTTTGGTTGTCGTCATTGTTTGAATCACAATCGGATGTCCACCACCGATGGGTATGTCACGAACATAGACGGTTTTTGTTTGTCGTCGATTACTCATTTTTATCACCACAATCATTATACCTTAAACCGGAAAAAAAATATATTAATGTGTTGATTTTTCGCGAAATAAGTGATATATTATAAAAGACTTTTCAAAGAGGAGGTATTATCATGAGAACAGGGTTTACCTTGCGTTGTACCGTATGTAATAGCGAAAATTATCGTATGGATAAAAATAAAAAAACTCATCCAGAACGTTTAGAGACAAACAAATATTGCCCCAAATGTGGGAAAAGTACATTGCACAAAGAGAAAAAATAAAGAAAACTTCTGTATTTATGGAAGTTTTTTTCAATTGGAGGGATCCATATGAAACCATATGTATATGGTATTGATATCGGGGGAACATCGATTAAATTTGGCTTGTTCAACCGACAGTTACAGTTAGAGAAAAAATGGGAGATACCAACCAACAGTAGTAATAACGGCGAGAGTATCTTTGGAGACATCGTTGATTCCATCAAGATGCACACACCGGATTTGTCGCAGATTGAGGGATACGGATTTGGCGTTCCTGGACCTGTGTTAAAGAACTATGTCCAGATGTGCGTCAATTTGGGTTGGAAGAATGTTGATCTTCAAGATCGCTTACGAGATGAACTGAAAAACGATCATATCGTAGTTGGTAACGATGCCAATGTTGCCGCATTAGGAGAAGCATTTTTAGGTGCTGCCAAGGGGCGAAAGAATGTTGCAATGCTCACGCTAGGTACCGGGGTCGGTAGCGGTATAGTCGTCGATGGTCGATTATTAGAAGGTCATAATGGTAGTGCGGGTGAATTAGGTCACTTAACCATCCCGCAAGAACAACCTATCGCATGTAATTGTGGTAAAAAAGGATGTTTGGAAACCGTAGCAAGTGCGACGGGAATTCGGAATATCTATCACCGATTAAATGAAGATTTTACCGGTCATTCTACTTTATATGATAACGATTATGTCGACTCAAAGGCAATATTCGATGCAGCAAAAGCGGGTGACAAACTAGCCATTAGTGTCGTCGATGAAGCAGCTTATTACATCGGATATGCATGCCATGTGCTCAGTGTGACGACCGATCCGTCTGTTATTGTCATTGGTGGTGGTGTCTCGAAAGCGGGAGAGTTTTTAATCGAAAAGGTAACAAATGAATTTCATCGTCTCGTGTTTCAACCGACGAATGATACTGTGATTGTCACAGCACAACTCGGTAATGATGCGGGTATATATGGCGCAGCAGGATTGGTGAAGATCCGTGGTTAAGGCAATCATCAATTACTTTACCGAAAATACGTATATCATCAATGAACAAAAAGATTGTTATATTATTGATCCTGGTGCACCCGTTGAGGAAATATCGTCCTATATTACGGAAAAAGAACTACACGTGCGTGGTATTTTATTGACTCATGGACATTTTGATCATATGTATTCGATTAATGAGGTTCATGGATTGTATGATTGTCCAGTGTACATTCACGAACTAGAACGAGATTTCTTATTTGATCCAAATCTCAACTTATCAAGTACGATTTCAAAACCGATTCAGTTCAAGTTAAAACGGTATATCGAGACCGTAACTGACGGTGGAACACTGCCACTGGGTCGCACACAGATTAAAGTCCTGCATACACCGGGACATACGCGCGGTGGAGTCAGTTACCTATATAAGCGCTATGTCTTTAGTGGTGATACCTTATTTAAAGGAACAATCGGACGTACCGATCTACCGACGGCATCAAAGAGTGACATGGACAAAAGTTTGCGCAAGCTGGTATCAATCTGCAAAGACAATACGGTGGTATATCCCGGACACGGACACTTCACAACAATCCTGACGGAAAAACATGAAAATCCGTATCTTCAACATCTAATATAAGACCAGAAATGGTCTTTTTTTTGGTTTTTAGCACTCAATACTTGACACTGCTAAAATGGTGTTGTATAATACTGTTAGCAATCAATATGTTAGAGTGCTAACGGAGGTGAAGATATGCTCACTGAACGGCAAGAAATGGTCTTGAAATTAATCATTGAAGAGTATATAAAGACAGCGGAACCAATTGGTTCACGAACCCTGTCGAAAATACTGGAGTTTTCACCCGCTACCATTCGCAATGAAATGGCGGATTTAGAAGATTTAGGCTATATTGAAAAGACCCATACCTCAAGTGGTCGTGTACCAAGTGACAAAGGCTATCATTATTATATAGAAATCATCCTCAAAGATGATGCTAGTTATGATAGTAGTTTTAATGTGATTGATGAATTGTTTGAGAATCATGCCATCAAACGTGATGAAGCAATCAAACAAGCAATGAATTTGTTGAGTCAATTAACCAACTATACCACAATCGCATTAGGAACAAATGCCTATGGCCAAAAAGTCAAAAAGATTGAGATGATTCCCCTCTACGAACAAACCTGTGTTTTATTGATTGTAACCAACTTTGGACATGTCGAAAGCAAACAAATCACCATCCCGCAGAATACTTCGCTAGATGATATGAAACGCGTTATTGAGATTTTTAATGAAATTCTCTTTGATTGCCCGATTAATCAAGTGAGTGAGAAACTTCATTATGAAATTAATACGGAGCGGATTAAGGACATCATGTCCTATAATCAAACGATTATTGACACATTCTTAGAAGCATTTACGAAGTTTACCCAGAGCAAATATTACCTATCCGGAAAAAACAAAATATTGTATCAACCGGAATTTAATGATGTCCAGCGGGTTCGCGAGTTGTTAACATTCTTTGAACAAAATGACATTTTTAAATTGGTTGAAAATACCGAACATCAAGGATTGTCTGTCCGTATTGGTAAAGAAAATCAAGTTCGTGCGATGCGTGACTGTACCGTAATCACGGTACCGTATCAGTTAAGTGAAAACGATTCTGGAACGATTGCAATCGTTGGACCAACGCGAATGGAATATCAAAAAGTTATTCCTCTCGTCAAGTATCTAGCATCTCACATGTCAAAATTATACAAGGAGTAACCAATGAGTAGAAAAAAACACGAAACAGAGGTTGAACAACCAGAAGAAACTGTGGAGCAAGAAGAAAAACGCAGTATCGAAGAAGAGTTAAGCGAGCAAATTGCGGCGTTAACGACCGAACTCGATCAAGTACGAAATGATTATTTGAAAGAGCAAGCGGATTTAATCAACACCAAAAAACGTTTGGAAAAAGAGCGTGTCACAGAACGTAAATATGCTGCAATGAATGTTGCCAAAGCATTTATTAGCCCGTTGGATCATTTTGAACTAGCACTTAGTCATGCACCTGATGATGACAGGACAAAGAGTTTTGTTCAAGGATTTGAAATGATCTTAAAAGAAATCAAAAAGAATTTGGAAACCGTCGGTGTCAGTGAAATTGATGCATTGGATGAAGACTACGACCCCAATTTTCATCAAGCGGTAATGACCGAAAAAGTAGACGACATCGAACCGAATAAAGTCATTGAAGTATTGCAAAAAGGATACATGTTTAAAGACCGTGTAATCCGTCCTGCAATGGTTAAAATAAGCGAATAATAAAGGAGTGAACGACAATGGGAAAAATGATAGGAATTGACTTAGGTACCACAAACTCATGTGTTGCCATCATGGAAGGAAACGAGGCAAAAGTAATCGCCAATGCGGAAGGTGCTCGTACAACACCGTCTGTGGTTGCGTTTAAAGATGGTGAAATTCAAGTTGGTGAAGTTGCGAAACGGCAAATGATTACCAACCCAGATACGGTATCATCGATTAAACGAAAAATGGGTACAACGGAAAAAGTAAACGTAAATAGCAAGACATACACACCACAAGAAATCAGTGCCATGATCTTACAAAATCTGAAAAAAACGGCAGAGGATTATTTAGGTCATAAGGTAACGGAAGCAGTTATTACCGTACCTGCATATTTCAACGATGCAGAACGTCAAGCAACCAAAGATGCTGGTAAAATTGCCGGTCTTGAAGTAAAACGAATCATCAATGAACCAACCGCCGCAGCATTAGCATATGGAATTGATAAAACCGATAAACATCAAACCATCTTGGTCTACGACCTTGGTGGAGGAACATTTGACGTCTCCATCTTGGATCTTGCAGAAGGAACCTTTGAAGTCGTCTCAACAGCTGGAGATAACCGCCTCGGTGGTGATGATTTTGATAAAAAAATCATGGATTTCCTCGTTGCGGAATTCAAACGCGAAACAAGCGTTGATTTAAGCGTTGATAAAATGGCCATGCAACGTCTAAAAGATGCTGCAGAAAAAGCGAAAAAGGATTTAAGTGGAATTACATCTGCACATATTAGCTTACCATTCATTAGCGTTGGACCAAGTGGACCTGTCCACTTAGAACAAACCTTATCTCGTGCGAAATTCAACGAACTAACCCACGACCTAGTGGAAAAAACAATGGGACCTGTTCGCCGGGCATTAAAAGATGCTGGAATGACGAAAAATGATATCCATCAAGTCTTACTTGTTGGTGGATCAACACGGATTCCTGCCGTACAAGATGCGATTCGTAAAGAGCTTGGAAAAGAACCGAATAAAGGCGTTAACCCTGACGAAGTTGTTGCAATGGGTGCTGCCATCCAAGCCGGTGTCCTAAGTGGAGATGTAAAGGATGTATTGTTGTTAGACGTTACCCCGTTATCACTTGGAATTGAAACCCTTGGTGGTGTATTTACCAAATTAATCGAACGTAATACAACCATCCCAACATCAAAATCACAAGTATTCAGTACCGCAGCAGATAACCAACCTGCAGTTGATATTCATGTTCTTCAAGGAGAACGACCAATGGCCAACCAAAACAAAACGTTAGGTCGTTTCCAATTAACCGATATTCCACCAGCACCACGTGGCGTACCACAAATTGAAGTCTCCTTTGATATTGATGCCAACGGAATCGTCCATGTTAACGCAAAAGACTTAGGTACTGGAAAATCTCAATCGATTACCATTCAAAACGACACGGGATTAAGTGAAGAAGATATTGAACGAATGGTGAAAGAAGCCGAAGAAAATGCCGAAGCAGACAAAGCGTTAAAAGAAGAAGCCGAAGTACGCAACGAAGCGGATCAATTAATCTTTGCAACCAACAAAGCAATCACCGACTTAGGAGATGCAGTTGAAGCTAGTGAAAAAGAACAAGCAGAAGCTCAAATCAAAGAGTTGGAAGAAGCGTTAAAAGGCACGGATATTGACGATATTAAAGCGAAAAAAGATGCATTAAATCAAACCGCTCAAAGTTTAGCTTCAAAAGCTTATCAACAAGCACAACAAGCACAACAACAAGCGCAAGCAGACGATGCAACTGATGATTCGTCCGATGACAATGTTGTCGATGCTGATTTTGAAGAAGTCGACTAAATAGGCTGATAGAAGCAGATTATATCTGCTTCTTATCATGATTTGAGGTGAAGACAACATGAGTGAAAAACGAGATTATTATGACGTTCTTGGCATTGACAAAAATGCGGATGATGCCGCGATAAAACGAGCATATCGTACCCTTGCAAAAAAGTATCATCCCGATGTTTCTACAGAAGACAATGCCGAAGCCAAATTCAAAGAGGTACAAGAAGCCTATGAAGTTTTAAGTGACTCCCAGAAACGAGCACAATATGATCGATTTGGACACCAGGCCAATAATGGTGCCGGTTTCAACACGTCTGGCTTTGGTGGGTTTGACTTTGATATCAATGATATTTTCAGTAGTTTCTTTGGTGGTGGCGGTGGTACTTCTCGAGGTGGTAACCGTCGCCGCAAAGGTCAAGATATTCAACGCCGGATGAGCATTTCTTTTGAAGAAGCCGTGTTTGGTGCGAAAAAGAAATTACGCGTAACAGTTCATGAAGAATGTCATACCTGTCATGGTACCGGTGCTCATTCGAAAAACGATGTCAAAACATGTAGTCGTTGTAATGGTCGCGGTAGTGTCATTGTTGAGCAGCAATCGATTTTTGGTCGGACGCGTACCCAAACCACCTGTCCTGAATGTAATGGAACAGGAAAAGAAATCACCAAACCTTGTGCGACTTGTCATGGTGAAGGTATCGAAACGCATAATAAGGACATTGAAGTATCGATCCCAGCAGGTATTGATACGGGACAACAAATCCGTTTGGAAGGATATGGAAATAAAGGTGTTAATGGAGGTCCAAGTGGTGATTTGTACATCTTGTTTGATGTGAAACCACACGAACTGTTTGAACGCCATGGGGACGATATCGTAATCAAGGTTCCGATTACCATTTCACAAGCAGCCTTAGGAGATACGATTAAAGTCCCAACACCCCACGGTAATGTCAAACTGAAAATTCCCGCGGGAACACAATCGGAAACCACATTCCGACTTCGGGGAAAAGGGATTCCAAATGTACGAACGAAACGAAATGGTGATGAACATGTACTAATCAATGTCGTAACACCAACCAAATTGAATCGCAAACAAACACAATTATTTGAGCAACTATCGAAAACCGATTTAACCAACGATTCATTGTTTGACAAATTTAAACGATTTATCAAAAATTAAGTTTCAGGAAACTGAAACTTTTTTGTTGTGATATAATGGATATGGTGATTTTATGCAACGGTATTTTATCGACAAAGAAATAATTCCCCATCAAGTCATAGAGCTTGTGGAAAACTATCATCACATAAAGCATGTGATCCGTTTTTCAACGGGTTCAAATATCATCTTATGTGATTCAAAGGGACAATGTTACGATAGTGTTATTACGGATTTTACCGATCATAGTGTTCGCTGTATACCAAATGCATTATTAACCTCATCCGAATCCAGTATTGACGTTGATATCGCGCAAGGACTCATTCGACGCGAACGTCTTGAATATATGATTCAAAAGAGTACAGAACTCGGTGTACGTCACATATTTCCTACGATCATGACGCGATCCATTGTGAAAATAGAACCGGCGAAAGAATCACAGAAACTCAAACGGTGGAATACAATTGCTAAAGAAGCCAGCGAGCAATCGCATCGATCCGAAAAAGCACAGGTATTGCCAATCCATGACCTTCGTGATATACCATTCAAGAACTATGATGTTATAATTGTGGCTTATGAAGATGTTGAAGAACACCAGACCTTACCACAGACATTGGCGAAACCATACCAATCCATATTGTTAGTAATTGGACCTGAGGGTGGATTAGGTCCTAAAGATATTGCTATCTTAAAGCACCAACCTAATGCTCATTTTGTGAGCCTGGGTCATCGAATATTACGAAGTGAAACAGCCTCAAGCTATCTCTTGAGTGTTATCTCCTACTTGTATGAAATGGGGTCGTTTTAATGAATATCGCATTTCACACATTAGGTTGTAAAGTCAATACGTATGAGACAGAGAGTGTTTGGACCTTATTTGAGCAAGCGGGGTATACTCGAGTAAAACCATCAGAATATGCGGATGTGTATGTGATTAACACTTGCACCGTTACCAATCAAGGCGATGCGAAAAGTCGAAAAGTCATCCGACAACTAATCAAAAAGAATCCCGAGGCAATTATTGCGGTTATGGGTTGCTATGCCCAGATCGATCCCGATACCATTCGGGCAATTGATGGAGTGGATATTATCATTGGTACCAAACAGCGAGAACGATTGGTGATGTTGGTCGAAGAATATCGTCGAAAGCGCCAGCAAATTGAAGAGGTTACCGATGTATCAAGATATCGCGTATTTGATGAAACACATGTTACACATTTCACGGAAAATACACGAGCGTTTCTCAAAATACAAGACGGATGCAACAACTTTTGCAGTTATTGCATTATTCCCTTTGCCCGTGGTCCTGTACGGTCACGTGACCCAAAAAGCGTCCTTCAAGAAGCAGCCGATTTGGTTCGAAATGGGTATCAAGAAATCGTATTAACTGGGATTCACACAGGCGGGTATGGAACGGATTTAGAGAACTATAGTTTATACCAATTGCTACAGGATTTGATACACATCGAGGGTCTAAATCGACTGCGAATTTCGTCGATTGAAATCAATGAGTTAACCGACGATATTATTTCATTGATTGCTCGTTCGAAGCAGTTTGCGAACCATCTACACATTCCCCTTCAATCTGGTAGTGATGCTATTTTACAAGCCATGCGACGAAAGTATACCACAGCACAATTTCAACAGCGAATTCAAGAAATTCGACAAAAAATACCGAATATAGCGATTACTACGGATGTAATTGTGGGATTTCCTGGTGAAACCGATGACCATTTTTTAGAGATGAAAGAGTGTATTAAAACGATGGCGTTTTCGGAACTACATGTATTCCCATATTCGAAACGAAATGGTACAAAAGCTGCGTTGTTGTCCAATCAGATTAACGGTGTTGTCAAATCGATTCGCGTTAATGAACTGTTACAATTAAACGAAGAACTTGCTACGAATTATATCGCCCAACAAGAAGAGCTTAGTGTCTTGTTTGAGACATCAGATGATCAATATACATATGGCCATAGTGATACCTATATTTATGTGAAAACACCGCGTAATACAACGCTGCATAATCAAATCGTTACTTGTACAGTTGTGACCAAAAATTATAAAGATGTACTTGTTAAAATCAAAAAAGTTGAACAATGATGTTCAACTTTTATTTTACTTGGTAGGTGATATTAACATCCGTTGCTGCAACATAGATATCATAGGGACGTTGTTCTAAGATGGCATCGGGTAAATAATGGAGAAAGGTGATCATTTCATCGAGACAATGATGGTTGTTTGTCGATTCGATTAACCGCTTCACACCATGTTTCATATAGATTTTTTCCAGTGTTTTCTTTCCTTGTTTGATGTAAATGGCAACCTTGTTTTTCGAACGTTTAAATAGTTTACCGTGCGTATACCTTGTAAAGACGGGGATTTCTTCAATTTTATGTGCAAAGTATTTTCTACTCAATCGTTTCGCTCCGCCACGCAAGTGTTGGAAGGAGTTGGAATGACGTTTGCGTTTACGTTTAATCTTGTCTACGAGTTGCAACCCGTTAAATTTTTTACGGTCGAGTTTGATTGCTTGTTTGACATATTTTTTCATACGAAGGTAGATTTTTGCAGTCTTATTTAAGCGTTTAATGACGAGATATAAGATGATTAAGCCTAAAACAATTGGTACAATGTAGTCTAATACAAATTGAATTACTTCTGAAAATGTCATTTACTCACCACCTTTTGACACCTCTATTGTACCATATTATCGCTTTATTGAATAGTTTCTATAAAAAAGAAACTTTTTTGGAATTTCCTTTACATTATGATATTATTTTGCTATTATATAAAAGGTTATTATAGAGTGAAAGGAGGGACCAAATTATGCCAAAAACTGTAGTTAAGGATAACGAAACTATCGAAGATGCTTTACGTCGTTTTAAACGTGACGTTTCTCGATCCGGTACCCTGCAAGAAGCTCGCAAACGAGAGTATTACTTAAAACCTAGTATTTCAAAGAAAATGCGTCGCAAAGCAAACGCTAAAAAACGAGGATAAACCAACTAAATAACGGTATAATTACCGTTATTTTTTTCCCCTAATATGGTATAATAAACCTAGAATAGGATGGGAGTTTGATAATTTGGACAATTTAACAAAACTTCATGTTACCTTTGATAATCTCAACACGTTTCGAATGGTAATAGGGAATCAAGATCGCAACATCAGTGTCTTGGGTTCAATGTACAATATCAAGATTTTTTCCAAAGGTGAGGATATCTATATTGATACGAATGATGAAGCCATGGTTGATAAGATGAATCAAATTTTCTTTGTCTTGATGAAAATCGTCAACCACAATGTCGTTATCAGTGAACGAGATATCATTTATATTGCCAAATTGATGGAGCAGATGTCGGCCGATGATATTTTTGAACTGTACACCAATCGACTGTTGATTACAAAGACGGTTAGTGGTCGTCCGATTTATGCAAAGACATTGAATCAACGCCATTATATCCAAGCGATCAAGAAAAACGATTTGGTGTTTGGAATTGGTCCAGCTGGAACTGGGAAAACCTATGTTGCAGTGATGAATGCGATCAGTCGTCTGAAAGATGGTAGTGTTAAAAAGTTAATCCTGACGCGTCCTGCTGTTGAAGCTGGAGAAAACTTAGGGTTTCTACCAGGTGATTTAAAGGAAAAAATTGATCCGTATTTACGGCCGCTCTATGATGCGCTTTATGAAGCGCTCGGGACGAAACAAACGGAAGAGATGATTGAAAAAGGCATCATTGAAATAGCACCTCTCGCCTATATGCGTGGTCGTACACTCGAAAATGCATATGTCATTCTAGACGAAGCGCAAAATACAACGACCAATCAAATGAAACTGTTTTTAACGCGGATGGGGTTTAATTCGAAGATGGTCGTTACCGGAGATATCACCCAAATTGATTTACCGAAAAAGACCAATAGTGGACTTGTCCAAGCCATTCATTTATTAGAAGCAGTCGATGGAATTGAAATCATTACCTTTGAACGGGTTGATGTCATTCGTCATCCATTGGTACAAAAAGTACTAGAACGGTATGAAAACTATGAAAATAAATATCGTAAATTATTTTAGTGACCAATCGTATCCTGTTATCGAACGCGTGTTACAAATTGGCAGCAAGATGCTTAAAAAAGAATCCTATTCGATTACAATCATTCTTGTTGATGATGAAGAAATTACCGCGTTGAACAGCCAGTATCGTGATAAATCACAACCCACAGATGTGCTGACGTTTCCGGATGGATACATGCATCATCTCGGTGATGTATTTATCTCTATGGAAACCTGTGAACGACAGGCCATTATATATGAACATTCCCTTGAACGTGAGCTTGGTTTTCTTGCGGTTCATGGATTGTTGCATACACTCGGGTATGATCATCATACACCCGAAGAAGAAACGGAAATGTTTCAATTACAAGAACAAATATTGCAACAAGCAAATGTAGTAAGGTAGGTGCTTTATGAACGATTTATATGAACAAGCAAAAAACGTGTTATCCAACTCCTATTCGAAGTACTCGGGGTTTAAGGTTGCTGCGGCAATTCGTTTACATGATGGAACAATTATTACCGGAGTCAACGTTGAAAATGCTTCTTTTGGCTTAACCAATTGTGCGGAACGGACAGCTTTGTATACCGCTTATACGAAAGGGTATCGAAAAGAGGATATCAAAGAAATGGTAATCACAACTGAGAAAGATCATCTTGTTAGTCCGTGTGGTGCTTGTCGTCAAGTGATGAGTGAACTGATGACGCCGGATGTTCCGATTCATCTCGTTACAAACAATGGATCGGTTACCACCGTGTCCAATAAAGAGCTACTACCCCTTGCCTTTGATGAAAGTGATCTCTAATGTTTCGCAGTGGCTTTGTCACCATCATTGGAAGACCCAATGTTGGTAAATCAACGTTTTTAAACCATGTTCTCGGACAAAAAGTAACGATCATTAGTGATAAACCGCAAACGACACGAAATAACATATCGGGGATTTATACCACCGATGATGCCCAAATCATATTTATCGATACACCCGGAATTCACAAGCCGCATCACAAACTTGGGGTATTTATGACAAAAGAAGCGATCAATACATTATCCAGTGTCGATTTAATTTTGTATATGACCGATGGGAATCAATCCTTTGGTGGTGGTGATGAATTTATCATCAATGAGTTGCAGCGGGTAAAGGTACCCGTCTTCTTAATTGTTAACAAAGCGGACTTAACAACGAATATTGCAGGATTGAAACAGAATATTGATCGATTCAAACAAGCGTATAACTTCAAAGGAATTTTTAGTATTAGTGCACTTCGTGGGGATAATGTTGAACGATTGCTAGACGATATTAAACAAGAACTTCCAGAAGGTCCCAAATACTACCCCGATGATATGATTACCGATCATCCGGAAAAGTTTATAATCAGTGAATTGGTACGTGAGAAAGTACTATTATTAACAAAGGAAGAAATTCCCCATAGTGTGATGTGTCTGATTGATCAAATGGAATATGATACGACCAATCCACGGTTAATCAATATTCATGCTTCGATTATTGTTGAGCGGCCTAGCCAAAAAGGTATTATCATAGGTAAAAACGGGCGCATGATCAAACAAATTGGAACACTGGCACGTCAAGATATCCTCCACTTACTTGGAAATAAAATTTTCCTTGATTTACATGTGAAAGTTGTAAAAGATTGGCGTAATAAAGACTTTCACTTGCGCAATTATGGGTATACCGAAGAGTTGTAGGTGAGAACTATGGACACCATTGCCATTGTCCTGCATCAAATTGATTACAAAGATAGTAGTAAAATTCTCTATCTATATACACCAAGTGGACACGCAAGTGTCATTGCTCATGGTGTTAAAAAATTGAACAACGTCAACCGCTTCTTAAGTCAAAATGGAACGGTCATTCGTTGTTCTTTATCAAAGTCCTCATTTCCCATATTAAAAGATGGAGAACTCATCGAGGACTATGAACACATTAAACAAGATATCATCGCATACACCTATATGAATCATATCTTAGAATTGGTGCGCAATACGATCCCAGAGGATAGCGATCATGAGAAAATGTTTCAGTTCCTCCAAAAAGTGTTTGACAAAATGAACCGAGAAAGCGATCCGGAAGTTTTATCATTTATCGTCGAGCTAAAACTGTTATATTTTCTAGGGACAGGACTTCATTTTAATAACTGTGTTATTTGTGGGAACATGGACCATCTGGTGTTCCACATCAGTAGTGGTGGATTGATTTGTAACCATCATTTGGAAGGAATACAAATCGGCTATGAAAAAGACGTGTATCAATGGTTAAAAGATTTGTATTATATCGATATTACAATGAATAATATACCTGATATCGAAGGGAACTATCGCATTCTAATCCGACACATCATCGATGCGTTATACGATGAGTTTGTTGGTTATCATTCGAAAAGTCGAACGATATTAAAGCAAATTAAAAAATACTGAAAAGAGGATACCTCTTTTTTTTGATAGTATGGTATAATATAAACTGCATAATTATGTCCAAAATAGGATTTAGGAGGCATCTATGAACAAAATATCAATGGAAGAATTAGTGAATTACGCTAAGAATTATGGTTTTGTATTCCAAGGAAGCGAAATATATGGTGGGTTAGCCAATACATGGGATTATGGACCACTTGGTGTATTGTTAAAGAATAACATCAAACAATCGTGGTGGAAGAAGTTTATTCAAGAAGGCAATCTCAATGTTGGATTGGACAGCTCAATTCTCCTCAATCCAAAAGTGTGGGAGGCCAGCGGCCATGTTGGAGGATTCAGTGATCCATTAACCGATTGTAAACAATGTAATACGAGACATCGTGCCGATAAATTAATCGAGGAGCATACCCAAGGTGCGGTTAACGCCGATGGTTGGAGCAATGATAAAATGATGCAATACATCATTGATGAACACATCGTATGTCCCAATTGTGGTGCCTTATCCTATACCGATATTCGTCAATTTAATTTGATGTTTAAAACCTCTCAAGGGGTTACAACTGATAGTACAAGTGATATCTATTTGCGACCGGAAACGGCGCAAGGAATCTTTTTGAATTTTAAACATATCCAACGAACGAGTCGTAAAAAAGTCCCGTTTGGGATTGGCCAAATCGGGAAGTCTTTCCGCAATGAAATCACCCCAGGTAATTTCATTTTTAGGACCCGTGAATTTGAACAAATGGAGTTGGAATTTTTTTGTAAACCAGGGACTGAGTTGGAGTGGTTTGACTATTGGAAAAATACATCTCATCAATTTCTATTATCCCTTGGATTAAGAGATCAAGACATTCGACTTCGCGATCACTTACCAGAGCAGTTATCCCATTATTCCAATGCGACAACGGATATTGAGTTTCAATTCCCTTGGGGTTTTGATGAGTTATGGGGTATTGCATCACGGACCGATTACGATTTAAAACAACATCAAGAGTATTCCAGCCAAAACTTAGAATATCTGGACCCCATCACCAATGAAAAGTATCTCCCATATGTCATTGAGCCATCTCTTGGTGTAGAACGATTGTTCTTAGCAATATTATCATCTGCTTATCAAGAAGAAACATTGGACAACGGGGAGACACGAATTAACTTACAACTAGCACCTCATCTCGCACCGTATCAAGTTGCGGTATTACCATTGATTAAGAAATATCATAAAGAAGCAGCCGAAGATATGTTGGACTATTTATCTAACGAATGGATGGTAACCTATGATGAATCCGGAAAGATTGGTCGTCGGTATCGACGTCAGGATGCCATAGGAACGCCTTTTGTTGTAACGGTAGATGACGATTCAATCAACAACAAAACGTTTACAGTACGCCATCGTGACTCGATGGAACAGGTGACGTTAACCAAAGAGGAATTAATACCGTATTTACGTGAACAATTGAAATACTAGGAGGACACATGCCAAAAATCCAAGATGCTACCATCAAAGAAATCTTGGCCAAAACCGACATTGTCGATCTCATTGGCGAAACCGTAACTCTTTCAAAACAAGGAAAGAGTTATTTTGGCTTATGCCCTTTTCACAGTGAGAAAACCCCCTCCTTCTCCGTGGAACCAGACAAGCAGTTCTATCATTGCTTTTCCTGTGGTGAAACCGGGGATGCGATTACCTTTGTTCAAAAAATCAATCAACTGAGTTTTGTCGAGGCTGTTGAATCCTTAGCGGATCGAGCGAACATGAACTTGGATTTTGGGGATTTTAAGAAAGACGATCCCCACAAACGTTATTATGAAATTAATCTTGATGCACTCCATTTCTATAAATTGTATTTATCGAATACAAAGCAAGGTTTACAGGCGCAACAATACCTTTTGGATCGGGGCATTGATCAAGAGATTATACGCCAGTTTGATATCGGTTTAGCACCGGGAGATTACGATGTTTTAACCAAAACATTATCGGCAAAAGGCATATTATTATCTGATTTACACGATCTCGGCTTGACAAAAGAAGGCCAAAATGATCGTTTTTATGACCTCTTTCGCAATCGGATTATCATTCCGATAAAAGACGAACGAGGACGTGTAGTGGCGTTTTCAGGACGGGTTTACCAAGCATCTAGCGATACCCAACCAAAATACATCAACAGTCCCCAAACGACTGTATTTACCAAAAGCTCCGTATTGTTTAATTTACACAATGCGATCCCGGCGATTCAGAAGCACAATCGCGTTGTCTTGTTTGAAGGATACATGGATGTCATTGCCGCACATCGAAGTGGTATAACCGAAAGTGTTGCATCAATGGGAACTTCATTTACAAAAGAGCAAGTTCAACTCATTCGTAAATATACAAAGCAGATTACGATTTGTTACGATGGGGACCCCGCTGGAATTGAAGCCACATCACGGGCAATTAATCTATGTCAAAATGAAGGATTAGAGATTAAGATTGTCGTCTTACCGGATCGAATGGATCCCGATGATTATATTCAGAAATATGGTACGGATAAACTATTATCGGTAATTAATGATGGTTGGATTGATATTATTGAGTTCAATTATTTGAAAAACAACATGGATATTGATTTTACGAAAATGTTGGACATTGAACGATTTAAGAAAACCGTATTTGATTTAATTAAAAATACATCACATACGATTATCGAAACGTATATTAAGCGTTTGGCACAGGATACAAAAATCAGTGTAGAATCGATTCGTCAGGACTTTGAACAATACACGAAACGCAACATTAAAAACATTACAAAACGTCAGATTAGACGTGTTCCTATTGATTCGAAATACGAAGTAGCAGAGCGATATATCTTGAATTATTTTTTGGATAGTTATAAGTATGTAGAAGACTTCAATCGTGAATTTAATGGTATGTTCTATATTTCCGATATGGTTCGAGATTTACGCATGATGATTGAAGATATGTATTTCAATTTGGATTCTGATGCTGTGAAAGAAATTTCAATTGTGGACTTTGAACAACAGTTAAATGATGAACAACGTCATTTTTACGAGTCCAAAGTACGATACAAAGGAATTACATTAGATGCCAAAGAATATCTAGATTTTAAAAACGTGTTAAATGACTACTTAAAAACGATTCAAATTGAACAATGGAATGAAGAAATACGAGTTGCACCAACCATACAAGAAAAAATAAAATTAGCTGAATACCGCGATTTAAAACTTAAGGAGGAGAATCGATGGATAAAGAGAAAATAATACAAGAACTAGTGGACATTAGTAAAGTGAAAGGATACCTTGCTGTAAAGGAAATCCTAAAATACGTCAGTGATGATAGTGAAGAGTTTGATGAGATTGTTGCTGAATTAGAACGCAAACAAGTTGATGTCGTTAGTGAAGATGAGATGGTAACGTACAAATTACCTGTGGAAGACGACGATGATGACGATGATTACGAAGAGGAATTAGATGCAAGTATCGTGTTGGATTTGGATTTCACAAAAGACATTGAAGAAGAACTTTTACACGACAAATCATTTGAAAATCAGATATCCATCAAGGTTGATGATCCCGTTCGGATGTATTTGAAAGAAATTGGTCGCGTTGATTTGCTAGAAGGATCCGAAGAAGTTGATTTAGCAACCGACATTGCCAATGCCGTTGTCGCCAAAGAGCAGTTTGATGATATGGTGGCAAACGGTGAAGAAATCAGTCCGGAATATAAGCTTCAAGTAGAGCAAATCATGTTTAAAGGTGAACTGGCGAAAAACAAACTCGTTGAAGCAAACTTACGTCTCGTGGTATCCATTGCGAAACGGTATGTTGGTCGAGGAATGCAATTCTTGGACTTGATTCAAGAAGGAAACATGGGACTAATGAAAGCTGTTGGTAAGTTTGACCACACCAAGGGATTTAAGTTTTCAACCTATGCCACATGGTGGATTCGTCAAGCGATAACACGTGCGATTGCAGACCAAGCGCGGACGATTCGAATCCCCGTTCATATGGTGGAAACCATCAATAAATTGGTTCGAACACAACGGCAATTAATCCAGGAACTGAAACGTGAACCTCACCCTGAAGAAGTTGCAGAACGGATGGGTATTAGTGTAGAAAAAGTACAAATCATTCAAAAAGTTGCTCAAGAACCTATCTCGCTAGAGAGTCCTGTTGGTGAGGAAGAAGACTCCAGTTTGGGAGATTTTATTGCTGATCCTGACACCCTAACTCCAATGGAGTATACGTCTAAAGAGATGCTAAAACGAGAACTTGACACCGTTTTAGAAACACTCACAGATCGTGAAGAAAAAGTGTTGCGGATGCGGTTTGGATTACTAGATGGACGCAGTCGCACATTGGAAGAAGTTGGTCGAGAATTTGGTGTTACCCGTGAACGGATTCGACAGATTGAGGCCAAAGCACTTCGCAAATTACGACACCCATCAAGAAGCAAAAAACTAAAAGACTTCATGAACGGAAAATAATGCAATTATCAAAACGTTTAGAAACTTGTCTTGAGTACACAAATGGATTCGTTAAATTAGCAGACATTGGGACTGACCATGCAATGCTTCCAATAGCCGCAGTATTACGTGGTTATGTCTATCGTGCACTAGCTATTGACAATAAGTATGGCCCATTTTTACAAGCTCGAACCAACGTTCGCAAGTATCGTGTAAGTGATAAAGTTTCAGTTCTTCTTGGTGAAGGATTATCGAAGATTGATGATGAAACAGATGTAGTTGTCATTAGTGGTATGGGTGGCGAAATGATTGTGAAAATCCTTCAAAATGGAGAACACAAAAATATCAAACGATTCATTTTACAACCAAATACCAATATCCCTGTTGTTCGAGAAGCCTTGGCTGAACTATCCTATCATATCGTCGATGAGTTGGTTTTTAAAGATGGGAATAAGTATTATGAAGTGATTGTAATCGAACGAGGGAAAGCGTCTTTAACACCAGTTGAAGTCGAATTTGGTCCCCTTAATTGCATTCAAAAACCATACTACTTTGTTGAAAAATGGACCAAAGAAAAAAACGCTCTTACAGCCATTGTTAATCAAATTAACGATGATGAAGAACGTCAAAAAGTAGAAAAACGTATTACTCTAATTGAGGAGGTACTGGATGAACGGAAATGAATTTAAATCCATATTTGAAACCTATTTTCCTACGGAGTCTGCTTATGAATGGGATAATGTAGGATTGCAAGTGGGAACGCTCAATAAAGATATTACCGGAATCGTGATATCTTTGGATTTAACACTTGAAGTAATTGATGAAGCACTCGCGAAAAACGCAAACATGATTGTGCTGCACCATCCTCTAATCTTTAAACCGCTTAAAACAATTCATACAGAGACGTATTTAGGTCAACTATTGCAAAAACTGATTCAACATGGAATTACGTTATATGTTGCTCATACTAATTTTGATGTTGCGCCAATGGGAATGAATCTATATTTGTCTTCGATGTTACAACTTCATGATCCCGAACCTCTCGATTCAATCAATGAAATAGAAAGCTTGGGTGTCATCGGTACGCTTGACAAAGCATACTCGCTCGATGAACTTGTTGCCTATGTAAAACAAGTATTTCAGTTGGATAGTCTGCGTCTTATTGGTGGCGACAAAGAGACGTATCAACGTATTGCAATAACGGGTGGAAGTGGATCAAGTGTGATTAATACCGCAATTAGTAAAGGGGTCGACGCATATATTAGTGGTGATATTACTTATCATCATGCACTCGACGCTAAAAACCTAGGGTTTACGATTCTAGATGTTGGTCATAATATTGAAAAACACGCACTCGATGGTCTTGCATCATTCTTAAAAGAAAAAGGAATTGGTTGTCCTATACACATTAGCAAAGTCAATACAAATCCGTATCAAGTCAAATAAAAAAAGAGGCATAGCCTCTTTTTTAATAATTACACTTCGATAATTGCATCAACAGGGCATACTACTTCGCATGCTCCACAATCAATACAGATATCTTCATCGATTACAAAAATGTCCCCTTCTTCAATACAGTCCACTGGACATTCAGGAACACATGCAGCACAAGCGATACAGTCTTCGGTAATTCTTCTTGGCATATTAATTCCTCCTCTTAATAAGCTTATTAACATCTATATTGTATGTTATAAAGGTAAAAAAGTAAACACCTTTTTCGGATTATTGTTCAATTTTCAAAACTAATTATAATATTTCCAATTACATTTTGCAATCCATATTAATTAGTGCAGAATAGTGAACAAATACCTTGTATTTTGCCCCTATATTTAGTAGAATATAAAAGAATTAGTGAAGGAGTGAATTAATATGTTATTAGTGAATGTTGCAACGTGGGCATTGATCCTATACTTAGTCGGAGCGTTATTAGTCGGTGGAGCATTAGGGTTCTATTTGTCACAACGTTATTTCAAAAAGTATTTACGAGAAAACCCACCAGTGAATGAAAATATGATTCGTGCAATGATGATGCAAATGGGACGTAAACCTTCTGAAAAACAGGTTCGTCAAGTTATGCAATCAATGCAAAACGCAAAATAAACCTTACTTTTGTGAGGTTTTTATTTTATTAACAATCATGGGTAAAGTTACCGGTGTTGGTGGTGTATTCTTAGGATTAAAAGGCAACGATCAAGAAATTCGCGATTGGTATGAGCAATATTTAGGAATGAATATGAGTCCGTATGGAACCAGTTTTATTGATGGTGACCAGTTGACACTAGTTTCCTTTACCAGAAGCAATCAAGAAGGGGTTCCCTATATTAATTTCAGAGTTGATTCCATTGATGAAGTGCTCTCAATAGTACAGAATCAAGGATGTAAAATAACGAGTGAAGTTGCTGAATATAATTATGGGAAGTTTGCTCAATTTCAAGATCCTTTTGGTAATTACATAGAACTTTGGGAGCCTTATGAAGAAGAATATCGTAAGATGGTTCAACAGGAGATTTTCGAGTATAGACAAAAAAAAGATTAATCAAGCGATTAATCTTTTCTATATCCAAGTAACTTTGGGCTCAATACCTTGCTTGATATTTTTGAAGTTTTGTCGATGTCTAAATACTACTAAAACGAATAGAATTGCCATATATGGAATCATTGACCAATCTTGGAATATGGCACCAATAAGAATTGCTGAAAACACCGTTACTGTTGATGATACACTTACATATTTAAAGGCTTTTAAGATACCCATAAATATGAAAAACATGATCAGGGCCATCAATGGATTATAGGCAATCATCATACCGACTGTAGCAGCAACTGCCTTACCACCTTTAAATTTTATGTAGATGCTAAACACATGTCCAAATGCTGCAGCAACCCCGTATGCTAGTGGATGAAATACTGTTGCTGAATCGATGACATCAAACTGAATTAGGAGAACAATTAATCCAGCTTTTAAACCGTCTAATATCAGAACAAACATGCCAATTTTCTTTCCGAGAAATCGTAATGAATTGGTTCCACCTGGATTCCCACTACCATGTTGGCGAACGTCAATTCCTTTGAATTTTGTACCTAATATAATGGAAAATGGGATGCTCCCCAGTAAATAACTTATGATCAACAAACCAACTTTAAATAACATAAAAATCAACTCCAATTTGGGAATACGCAAATCATTATAACATATCATTTTCAAATTTACACTACAAAAATGATTTTCATTTTGTTATAATATAGAATTGTAGTTCAATGAATAGGATGTGTACAACATGGAAATGAACAAACCAATATATGACGAAACATCAATTCAGATATTAGAAGAACTGGAAGCTGTCCGCAAACGTCCCGGTATGTATATCGGTAGTACAGATGCTCGAGGGCTTCATCATTTAGTATGGGAAATAGTTGATAATTCCATTGATGAGGTACTCGCCGGTTTCGGAACTGAGATTCGAGTAACCATCAAAGAAGACAACAGCATTGAAGTGTCCGATAATGGACGAGGAGTTCCGGTTGGACTACATGAGAGTGGAAAAACAGCAATTGAGATCATTTATACTCGACTTCATGCTGGGGGGAAGTTTGGCCAAGCAGGAGGATACAAAGTTTCTGGTGGTCTGCACGGTGTTGGAGCTAGTGTTGTAAACGCCCTAAGTAAATATGTCGATGTTACGGTATATCGTAACAACAAAATTTATAAAATTCGATTTGAAGATGGCGGTAGTCGCGTATCTCAACTCGAAGTTATTGGTGATACGAGAAAAACAGGAACAACGGTTTTATTTAAACCGGATAGTGAGTTGTTCTCTACCAGTGTCTTTAATTATCAAACCATTTCAGAACGCTTACGTGAAAGTGCATTTTTGCTAAAAGGATTGCGCATTTTCCTTGTTGATGAACGATCCAAAACAAAAGAAGAGTTCCTATATAATGATGGAATTATTTCCTATGTAGAATTTATTAATGAGAATCGAAACGGCATCCATGATCCTCGATTTTTAGAAGGTGAAGCATTAGAAATCGAAGTTGAAGTGGCATTCCAGTTTACAAAATCCTACTCGGAACAACTGGTATCCTTTGTCAATAATGTCCGTACACGCGATGGCGGTACCCATGAAACAGGATACAAATCAGCCTTAACAAAGCTGTTTAATGATTATGGACAGCGGGTTGGTTTAATTAAGAACGGAACGAAGCTAGATGGCGTTGACATTCGCGAAGGACTTACAACTGTCTTGTCGATTCGAATCCCGGAGCATCTATTACAGTTTGAAGGACAGACAAAAAATAAATTGGGAACACCGGATGCCAGAACAGCAGTTGAACAAGTCGTTTCGGAAAAATTAACGTACTTTTTCGAAGAGAATAGTAATTTAACGTATACCTTGATTGAAAAATCTCTTAAAGCACGCATGGCTCGAGATGCCGCTCGAAAGGCTCGAGAAGAAGCCCGTTTAGAACGGAAAAAAAGTAAAATTGAAATTAACCTTTCTGGTAAACTAACCAAGGCGCAAAATAAGAACCCAGAACTAAACGAACTGTATCTCGTTGAGGGAGATAGTGCCGGTGGTAGTGCGAAGCAAGGTCGAGATCGCCGCTTTCAAGCAATCCTACCACTTCGCGGAAAAGTAATCAATACAGAAAAAGCAAAAATTGAAGACGTGTTAAAGAATGAAGAAGTTAACACGATTATTCATACGATTGGTGCAGGCTTAGGTCCTGATTTCGATTTGGAGAAATGCAATTATCATAAAGTTATTATCATGACAGATGCCGATACGGATGGAGCACATATTCAGGTACTTTTACTGACATTTTTCTTCCGTTATATGCGAGAACTTGTTGAAGCAGGTAAAGTATATATAGCCCTCCCACCTCTATATAAAATATCGTATCGAAATAAAAATAAAACCATCATTAAATATGCATGGGATGATGATGAATTAGAACGTATTGTACGTTCTGTTAAGTCGTACAATATTCAACGATTCAAAGGTCTTGGTGAAATGAATGCCGATCAATTGTGGGAAACAACAATGAATCCCAAAAGCCGAACCTTGATTCAAGTGAAAATTGAAGATTTAGCAGATGCCGATCAACGAATTAGTACCCTTATGGGGGATAAAGTAGAACCTCGACGAGAGTGGATTGAAAATAATGTTACATTCTCTATCGAAGATGACTTCAAGATTTAGGTGGTATGGACATGGCGAAAAAAACAGTTGATTTGATTAGCGAATTTGTCGATCAAAAAATCATTGAAGAAAATTTAGAGTCCATTGTTGGTGAACGTTTTGGTCGATATTCCAAATACATCATCCAAGATCGTGCACTCCCAGATGTTAGAGATGGACTAAAACCAGTACAACGTCGAGTTTTATACTCGATGTTTAAACTAGGAATGTTTAGCGATAAACCATATAAGAAATCGGCCCGTATTGTTGGCGATGTCATCGGTAAATACCATCCACATGGTGATACATCCGTTTATGATGCAATGGTACGCTTAAGTCAAACTTGGAAGATGCTAACACCCCTCGTAGACATGCATGGTAACAACGGATCCATTGATGGTGATTCCTCTGCGGCAATGCGCTATACAGAAGCGCGGATGTCAGCTGCGAGCGAAATACTTTTACAAGATATTGAAAAACGGACCGTTGATTTTGTACCGAACTTCGATGATGAAGAATATGAACCAACCGTTCTTCCATCACGTTATCCAAACTTACTATGCAATGGAGCAACTGGGATTAGTGCTGGATATGCAACCGAAATTCCTCCCCATAATTTACGTGAAGTAATTAACGCCGTTGTCAAGCGAATAGAGAAACCCGATATTACCATTGACGATGTCATAAAGATAATGCGTGGTCCAGATTTTCCAACAGGCGCGATTGTTCAAGGAAAAGATGAAATCCGTAAAGCCTTTGAAACGGGCCGTGGTCGGATCATCATCCGCTCTCGGACAATGATAGAAAATCAGCAAATCATAGTGACTGAAATTCCCTATGAAGTTAACAAAGCCGCTTTGGTTCGTAAGATTGATGATATCCGTATCAAAAAGCAAATTGATGGAATCGATGAAGTCCGTGACGAATCCGATCGTGAAGGGTTACGGATCGTTGTTGATGTAAAAAAAGGATTTGATCCGCAAGTTATCGAAAGTTTTTTATTAAAAAAGACAAATTTAACCAAATCATATAACTACAATATGGTCGCTATTAATAACAAACGTCCGATGCTAATGGGTGTGCTGCAAATTATAGATGCCTATATTCTACATCAGAAAGAAGTCATTACAAACCGATCGAATTATGACCTTCGTCGAGCGGAAAAACGACTCCATGTAGTGGATGGTATTATTAAAATGATGGATGTCTTGGATGAAGTAATTGTCCTTATCCGTGCATCTAAAAATAAAAAAGACGCAAAAACAAAATTATCGAAAGCCTTTAAATTTAGTGAAGAACAAGCAGAAGCTATTGTTACTTTACAACTATATCGATTGTCTTCAACCGATATCAAATCATTGCAAGAAGAAATGCGATCATTACAAGAAACCATTGCTGAACTTCAACTCATTTTGAATAATGAGACCGAGTTAGAACGAGTTATCGTTGATGAACTTCGTACCATTCAGCGTAAATTAGCGACAAAACGATTAACAGATATTGAAGAAGAAATCGAGAAAATTACAATTTCTGAAGAGGAACTAATCGCTGAGGAACAAGTAGTTGTTGGTATCACAAAAGAAGGATATATAAAATCGACATCGATTCGTTCGTATCGTGCAACAGAGGAAGTAACACTACGTGATAATGATTCAATGATCTTTGTTGATGAGGTATCAACCCTGAATACAATCTTGATGTTTACCAACAAGGGGAATTATGTTTACTTGCCTGTATACAAGATACCAAGCTATAAATGGCGTGATTTAGGTACGCACATTAACAACATAGTTCAATTAGAAGAAGATGAATTTATCATCAAGGTTCTACGGATTAATGACTTCTCTGAACCTAAATCACTACTGTTTGTTACCAAGAAGAATTTGATTAAACAAACGGCTCTTGCTGACTTTGATGTGTCACGATATACCAAAACAATCCGTGCGATTGCACTAAACAAGGGTGATGAAGTAGTTGCGATCGACATTACCGATAATCCCGATGCAGAAGTTATCATCTTCTCACAACGTGGTGAAGCATTGCGATTCAACCTGAATGAAATTCCTTTAACATCAACAACTGCTAAAGGTGTTAAGGGGATGAATCTTTCATCCAAGCAACATCTTGCTTCGGGAATTGTTCTGAAAAATCATCACGATCTCTTAGTATTATCGAACCGTGGTCATATCAAACGAATTGGTGTAACGGAAATTCCAAAAAAACGCCGAACGAACAAAGGTGTTCAAATGTATAAAATCGTTCGATCGAACCCTCATTTAGTACAAGATACATGTATCATGAACGCCACACAATATAAGAACCGTGTAATCATTCGTATTAATACAACGACGCAGGAAGTATTGGTAAATGCGTTTGATGTAAAATATGAAAAATCCGAAAATGGTAAACAGTTTGTAAGACCGAAAAAAGGAACACCATTGTTTATGGATATTGAACAAGTGGAAGAAGATCCTTCCATTACACCACTATCGGACTACGTACGAGAAGAAGATCACGAAATTGTTCAACAACAATTATTTGAATAAAAAGTAGCCTCGCTACTTTTTTTCTTATTATATTCATCATTTTTCGTAAATGACTACAAATATACGCTTTTTCCATTGAAATTATTGTCAAATATAGTAAAATATATATATAATTGTTATGTTTGAGGTGAATTTATGAATTGTATGCAAAATCTTACACGCACTCAAATACCAAACGATGTGATTATGGATTATATTCGACTGTACAAGTCGATTGGAAATAATCGACACAATCATGATGTATTAGAGGGCGATTATGAAGTAATGGTGCGACAAACGGTACGTAATAATACGTATTATTTTTCACGATTATTTGATGTTAAAGTCTCGGATGCACGGTTTAAGTCGTTGATTTATAAGGGTGTAAAAACAAAAAACAAAGAAGAACGGTTGGTTCTTCAAATTTACAATGCGTTTATTAAAATCCACGAGGATGCAGATTCATTTGAGTTGCTCGTCTCGGAAATTCAAGACTTAGCACGATTTTTGTATTCCGATTTGGTTACCCCTCAAAAACTGCAATTTCGTAAACTAAAATCTACAGGCAAAACAACCTCCTTATTAACCAGTAAGAATGGAAGTACTCGTGAATCCTTAGAACAGTTAATCCACTTATATCAACGTGCACTTGAGCATCAAGAGTATGAAGTTGCTTATATCATTATGAATTTTTACATTGATTTCATACATATCAATCCGTTTTATGACAAAAATCAAGAAGTTGGATTGATGTTGATGTTTATATTGCTATTAACAAGTGGGTACGAAGTGTTTGAATACATCAGCTTCTTTGAGTTGCTCTATAAACGTCGTGAAGACTTTAATGAAGCCGTTATTCGATCTAGTTTCAACTGGGAAATGGGCTATGCCCAGATTTTACCATTGCATCAATTAGTACTCGAATTTTCAATGAATGCATATGAAACGTTGAACGATCTTGTTCGCGACTATCAGTTTGATAAACACTTGAATAAATCCGATAATGTTGAAAACACCATCTTAAAACTACCAGAAATTTTTAGTAAAGATGACATTCGTAATGTTCATCCATATATTTCTGACTCAACAATCAATCGTACCCTAAAACGATTACGTGACGACAAAAAAATTCGACCACTTGGAAAAGGACGAAGTGCGAAATGGATGAAATTGGTAGAAACAAACAGTAAGAAACTTCGTTTTGAACAATTAGATTTAAAATTATAGGATCGTACTATGAACAACAAAATTCAATCCTTTCTTGAACGTGTCATTGGAGAAGATTTAGGACAAGGAGACATCACAACTGATCATGTACTTGAATCAGAAATGTGTGAAGCAATCATCATTGCTCATGAGACTGGTGTGGTTAGTGGGATTGATATTGTCCAACAACTATATGATATGTTGGATCAATCGATCTATATAAAAGTCCTGAATCCAGATGGGTCATTTGTAGAAAATGGCGATATAATAGCTATATTGAGTGGTTCTTTGAAATCAATTCTACATGGCAAAACGATTGCATTGAATATTCTTCGTCATATGGGTGGTATTGCATCTGTTGTGTCAAAATATGTACAGTTAATTGAACATACAGATGCCAAAATTCTTGATACGAGACAAACAACTCCAGGTATTCGTCATTTAGAACGGCAAGCAGTTATTGATGGTGGTGGTATCAATCATGCAGTGAATCTTCATGACATTGCCGTGATTACACAAGACCACAGTGTTTCAAATCGAACAATCATTGACATGGTGAATCAAATCAAGAATCAAATTGACCACAATGTGATAATTGAGGTTCAAGTAACATCAATAGCATCGTTTGTTGAAGCACAACAATCTGCATGTGATATGATCATGCTGTATCATATGACGTTAGAAGATATGAAAGTTTGTATTGAAAATAACACACAGAATAAAGTACTTGAAGCACGAATCAACTATGATAAAGACACCCTAATTACACTTGGTGAATGGGGTGTACACTTTATTAGCATTGATCAATTTATCGCTTCAAGTAATGGGTTAGACATCGAAATAAAAATAAACACATAGGTGATACGAATGAACATTGAACAACTACAACTAAAAATTAAAGATGAAATAGCAGCAGCATTACAAAGTTTGGCGTGGTTTGATGACGCAATTGAGATCGAACTTGAAGTGCCAAAAGACAATAGTAATGGCGATTATTCGTCAAACATTGCCATGAAATATGCACGGGTTGCACGAAAAGCCCCCTTGTTAATTGCAGAAGACATTGTTGCACAATTATCTATCGATAATCTGCCACTGAAAGAGGTTCAAGTCGCAAAACCGGGTTTTATTAACTTCTATTTAGACCCATCGTTTGTTTTGGATACTGTCAATGTCATTAATCAAGAAGGATTCCATTATGGTGATCTTACTATTGGAAATGGACAACATTACAACATTGAGTTTGTTTCGGTAAATCCTACTGGAGCAATTCATATCGGTCATGCCCGAGGTGCAGCAGCAGGGGATTCCTTAGCACGAATATTGAACAAAGCTGGATACCAAGTGACACGTGAATACTATGTTAATGATGCTGGTAATCAAATTAATAATCTCGCGAAAAGCATTAATGCACGCTACCAACAATTGTTTAATCCGGACTATCCGATGATTGACGATGGGTATTTCGGACCAGAAATTATTAATTTGGCAAAAGAAGTACAACAGGAATATGGAAAACGGTTTGTCGACGAAGATGGTGAAGCATTCTTCCGCAATTTTGGCGTGCATCGCTTATTAGATGGATTACGCGTTGACTTGGACCGTTTTGGCGTTGAATTTGATATTTGGTTCAGTGAAAAAAGCCTATATGAGAACGACGAAGTAAATAAAGTTGTCACGTATTTGAAAAACAATGACTTCACCTATGAGAAAGATGGTGCAATTTGGTTAAAAACCAGTGAGTACGGTGATGAAAAAGATCGTGTCATCATTAAGAGTGACGGGAATTTCACATATGTTACCCCGGATATTGCCTATCATAAAAACAAGTTGGATCGTGGGTATACAAAACTGATTGATATTCTTGGTAGTGATCATCACGGATATATTTCACGGCTAAAAGCGGCCATTGAAATGATTGGTGGACGTAGTGATTTATTAGAAGTTGACTTATTACAGATGGTGAAAGTTTTGCAAAACGGTGAAGAGGTGAAAATGTCTAAGCGCAGTGGTAAGGCGATTACTTTGGGCGATTTAATTGATGAAGTCGGTGCCGACCCAATCCGATATTTCTTTGCTGCACGCTCCTTGAATTCGCAAATGGATCTTGATTTGGATTTAGCCATCCGCCAAACCAATGAAAACCCGGTATATTATGTGCAATATGCGCATGCTCGTATACATAGTATTTTTGAGAAAGCATCCGTTCAAGGAATCGACTTTGATCACAAACAACATACATTTAAAACAATCGATAACGATAAGACAATCGAGCTCGTTGTCCTTCTTTCACAGTACCCCGCAGTTATTAAATCTGCAGCGGAATCGCGACAACCACATCGATTGGTAAACTACATCTATCAAGTGGCTACAGCATTTCATAGTTTTTATAATTCCGATTATGTCATTCAAGATGACCAGTTAAAGACACAAGAACGTTTAGCAATTCTAAATGCTTGTCAAATCGTCTTACAAAACGCACTTTCATTAATTGGTGTAAGTGCACCAGAGAAAATGTAGGCGGTCGATAGCAATCAAAGGTTAGGAGATACAGATGTTTACATGGAAAATAAAAAATAAGGATCTTGATCAAAATAATTTGGTCAGGGACATTTACCGCGCTCGAGGCGTTGATAACTACCAAGCGTTATTCCAGTTGGATGAACGTTCTTTTCATGATCCCTACCTCCTAAAGGACATGCAAAAGTCAGTTGACCGGATTATGCATGCGATTGAAAATAAGCAATCCATTTTAGTGTATGGTGACTACGATGTTGATGGAATTACGAGTACATTTTTAATATACAGGGTTCTGCAAGAACTCGGTGCAAAAATTGATTATGACATTCCCAATCGATTTGTTGATGGGTATGGATTATCCTATTCCAAAACCTTTGATATCGTCAATGAAGGATACGACCTTGTCATCACAGTAGATAATGGTATTAAGAGTATCGAAGAAGTCAAAATTCTAACGGAGAATAATATTGACGTGATTGTTACCGATCATCATGAAAGTGAAGCGGAATTACCCAATGCATTCAGTATTCTTCATACACAGTTATGCGAGTATCCATTTAAACCACTTGCTGGAGTCGGTGTCGCCTTTAAACTTGCCCAAGCATTAATCGGTGAAGAAGCATTGGAATATATCGACATTGTTGCCTTGGGAACGATTGCTGATATGATGCCACTCGTTGAAGAAAACCGCGCTTTTGTCAACGTTGGATTACAAAAACTTGCCCATTCGTCCAATGAAGGCTTGCGTAACTTACTTGCATTCTTAGACATCACAACCCCTTCTGTGGCTGATGTTCAATATAAAATCGCACCACGAATAAATGCTTGTGGTCGGATGAAAAGTGCAAAATTAGCCGTTCATCTACTCGAAGCGACGAACACACAAGAAGCATTACGATACATTACCGAGATTGAGGAAACCAACAATCGACGTAAAAAACTAACGCAAGTGTTGTACCAAGAATCCGTATTAAAACTAAATCATACAGAGCCCAGTATTATAGTCCATTCACCGCGAATGCATGAAGGGGTACTGGGTATTGTTGCATCGCGTTTAGCCAACGAATTTAGCAAAGTCAGTGTTGTCCTAAAAGAAGATGAATTCACCTATCGTGGAAGCATTCGTTCCTACAGTGGAATTGATGTCATTTATGTCTTGGATCAGTTAAAGGATTTGCTAATTCGTTATGGAGGGCATCAAAATGCCGCGGGATTAGAATTTAAGAAAGAGCTTCTTGACGAGTTTAAAGATCGATTCAATGAGCAAATACCAACGGCACACCGAGATGATAGTACGGTAGCTGAAGGATACATCGATATTCAAACCTTGGATATCAATCAGATTACTGAATTGGAACGATATGATTTAAAAGATGCCGTCTTTGTATTTAAAGATATCTATCCAGATAATCGATACCTAATCAAAGGAGAACATACAAAACTCATCATTGGTCATGACAGTGAAGCGATTTTCTTTAACAATAAAACTCTCTATAATAAATTAAACAAAACCAATCCGGTAACACTTCTGGGCCGTCTTGATGTGAATTATTTCCGGGGTCGGTATAAAAAACAAATCATAATTGATGATTATTACACAAAAAACTAAAAGTTACTCCAAATAACTCGTTATTTGGTATAATAAGTGTAAGTGAATAATGGAGGAGACCATATGAATTTAAAAGACTATATTGCCAATGTGCCAGATTTTCCAATTAAAGGAATTCAGTTTAAAGACATTACCCCGTTAATTGGGGATGGTGAAGCATTTCGTTATGCAACCAAGCAGTTTGTTGATTTCACCAAGCAAATCAATGCAGATATTATTGTTGGCCCTGATGCGCGCGGGTTTATCTTTGGATGCCCCGTTGCAACCCAACTTGGTCTCGGATTCATACCAGTACGAAAACCTGGTAAACTTCCCCGAGAAGTGATTGAACACAGTTATGATTTGGAATATGGAAGCAATACGCTTTGTCTTCACAAAGGGGATGTCAAACCCGGACAACGCGTTCTCATTATTGATGATTTATTAGCAACCGGTGGAACCATCGATGCTGCCATCCATTTGGTAGAAGAATCGGGTGGGGAAGTCGTAGGACTAGCCTTTTTGATAGAACTTGTGGAACTGCAAGGCCGCCAAAAATTAGAAGGGTATAACGTATTATCGTTGATGAAATTCTAAGAAGGTGATCGTATGGCAACAGCCAATGTTGAACGATTGATTGCAGAAGTTTCAACGTATATCACAAATACCACTGATATCAACAACATCAAAGAAGCCTTTGATTATGCCAAAAAAATGCACGAAGGACAATATCGCAAAAGCGGTGATGAATACATTGTTCATCCCTTAGATGTTGCCATGATTCTCAGTGAATATCAAACCGACCCAACCACAATAATGGCTGGGCTTTTACACGACGTCTTAGAAGATACTCCGGCAACATTCTCCGATGTGAAACAGCAATTCGGTGAAGATGTTGCCCTTTTAATCGAAGGGGTTACCAAATTAGGTCAGTATAAGTTTAAAGAGACCGATCATGAAAAAGCGAAAATTGCCGCCCAGGCGAAAAACTATCAAAAAATGTTACTGGCGATGTCCCGCGATATTCGTGTTGTCATCGTCAAACTCGCAGATCGTTTAAACAACATTCGAACACTGGGTGCTTTGCCACCTGAAAAACAACAACGTATCGCCCGTGAAACGATGGATATTTACGCCCCTTTAGCTCACCGTTTAGGGATGTATGTGATGAAAGCAGAACTGGAAGATACCTGTTTCAAATATCTTCAAAACCATAAGTATCGTCGCATTGCTCAGTTGATTGCGGATACGAAACACAACCGCGAAAAAGACTTGAAAATGATGCAGACTAATATTGATTATTTACTATCAGAAAACAATATTCAATCCAATGTTATGGGTCGAATTAAAAACATCTATTCCGTCCATAAAAAAATGGTTGATCGCAACAAAGAATTTGAAGACATCTACGATTTGCTTGCGTTACGGATTATCGTTGATTCGATTGAAGACTGTTATCGGACAATCGGAATTATTCACTCCAAATGGACACCGATTCCCAATCGCTTTAAAGACTACATTGCGATGCCAAAACCCAACTTGTACCAATCCCTACATACCTCTGTAATTGCCAATGGTAAGGTATACGAGATTCAAATACGAACCGAAGAAATGGATCACATTGCTGAGTATGGGGTCGCTGCACATTGGGCTTACAAGGAAAATGTGTCACCACGAAAAATGACGGATGAAGTCATGGAAAAATTAAAATGGTATGGGGACTTGGTAAAATTCACGAAAGAAAGCGACAATGACAGTGATGTTGTCAACTTACTACGAGATGATATCTTTAACTCCAATGTTTACGTGTTTACACCAAATGGTGATATTATCGACTTACCCGCTGGATCAACACCCCTTGACTTTGCCTTCCGAATTCATACCCAAGTGGGGATTGAAACCGTTGGTGCGATTGTCAATGGGAAGATTGTTCCGCTTGAATACGAATTAAAAACCGGTGATATCGTCAATATGAAAACCAGTGTGAACTCGTTTGGTCCAAACGATAACTGGTTAAAGATTGTTAAAACGTCTAATGCCCGGTCGAAAATAAAGAGCTATCTCAATAAAAAACGTCGTTCGGTGTTAATTGAAATGGGACGTGAAGACTTTCAAAGAGAACTCCAACAGCGCAATGCAAAAGTCGAACTAAACGATAAAAAAGTGAAACAATTATTTAGTAAAAAAGGCGCTAAAACCATTGATGATTTGTATTTCGAAATTGGTAAAAATACCATTTCACCGGGTAGTGCGGTAAATGCGCTAGTCGAAAAAGAAGAATACACCGAAGAAGACCTGATTCAACGGATTAATGAGTCGGTCTATTTGGATCAAAAATCCGATACCAACATCATTGTTGAAGGATTGCAAAATCCGTCCATCAAGCTATCTAATTGTTGTACCCCGATTCCAGGAGATCCGATTACGGGATACATCTCCAAAGGAACTGGTATTGCCGTTCATCGCCGCGAATGCAACAATTTAAAAGCCCTTGATAAAAAACGCTATATCGATGTATTTTGGGGTAATGACAATACCAAACAATATTCGGTAAATCTGCGTATTATCGTTCAAAACCGCGATAACGTATTAGCGGAGATTATCAATACTGTCACTTCCAATCAAGGAAAAGTGATTCAAGTAGCCGCATCGACTAATCGCCGTTTAGAAGGAATTATTAAACTAAAAGTATCGATTAAGAATCGTAAAGAACTACAAGGAATCATCCGTAGTTTACAAAACATCTCCGATGTCTTTAGCATCGAACGGATGATGAAATAATGAAACTTGTTGTTCAACGTGTATCCCAAGCATCCTGCCTTGTCAATCAACACATTGTGGGTGCAATTGATGCTGGATTTGTCGTGTTTGTTGGGTTTACCCATAGCGATACGATCGATGAAGTCCGATATCTCGCGAAAAAAGTTGCTAAACTACGGGTATTTGAAGATGAAAATGGGAAATTGAATCAATCGCTACAAGATTGTGGTTACGCCGTTTTAAGCATCTCTCAGTTTACGTTATATGGCGATGCTAAAAAAGGGAATCGTCCATCGTTTACCGAGGCAATGAATCCGATTCAAGCAGAAGAACTATATTACGCCTTTAACAAGGAGTTAGAAGATGTTCACCACATACCTGTCGCAACGGGACAGTTTGGTGAACATATGGTTATTGAAGCAATCAATGATGGTCCCGTTACCATCCTTTTGGAGAAATAATATGATCCGATTATGCACAGAAACCGATCGAACGAATGTCTTGAACTATCTATACCAAAATCCCTCGTATAATATCTTCCCCATCGGCGATATTGAACACTTTGGTTTTGATAGTGATTTTCAGCATGTCTACATCGAGGAAGATGAACACCAACAGATTATAAGTTTGCTGTTGCGATATCGCGAACACGGCATATTTTATACTGAAAAAGATGTGTTTAACCCCGCCTATCTTGACATCATGAAACAACATGATTTAGCCTACATTAGTGGGAAAACAGACATTATGAAGTTGGTCAAACCATATCTTGATAACTTTGATGAAAAACTCGAGTACTTTTGTGCGACCAACAAAGAGACTGTACAAGTCGAGTCAATCAATGATCCCGAGATTCATCTTGTCCAAACGACAGAGGATATGGGACGTTTGTATGATTTATTATCGCTTATAACAGAATTTGGGATTTTTAAAAAATCAAAAGCCGAGTTCATCGAATCCAAAGCCTTAAGCATTCAAATGGGGGATACGTATTTCATTGAAGAAGATGGACAGATTGTCAGCACTGTTGCCGTTACCGCTGAAACGACAATCAACGGTATGGTCGTTGCAGTTGCCACCCATCCCGATTATCGCAATCGCGGGTATGCAAGTCGCTTGATGAAGCGCTTGTTATCACGATATCTGATTGAAAAAGAGAAGGACTTATGTTTGTTCTATGACAATCCCAAAGCCGGTGCGATATACATCCGTTTAGGATTTGAAGAAATCGGTATGTGGAGTATGTTTGAAAGAAGGGATTAGATGGAACGGTTACTATTACCTACAATTACGACGAAACGTCTGGTACTGCGCGCGCTAATCCGTCAAGATGCACCGGATATTTATGACTATGCCAACGATCCCCGCGTGGGACCAAGTGCCGGATGGAAACCGCATGAATCGATTGATGAAACCTATCGTTTTATCGATTATTCGATTAAAAAGAAAGAGTACGGGCAACCCGGTATTTTTGCGATCGTACTTCAAGACACTGGACGAGTCATTGGCACAATCGAAATTCACTCGTATCGTCAGTTTAAGGGTGAAATTGGCTTTGTTCTTCATCCGAAGTATTGGAATCAAGGCTACATTACTGAAGCTGCCCAAGCGGTCATCATATACGCGATGGAATATCTTAAGTTGAAACGACTCGCCTATTGTCATTTTCCTGAGAATGATGTATCCAAACGTGTTTGTGAGAAGTTAGGCTTCACTTTTGAAGGTGTTTTACGTGATAAATTCTTACTGTACGATGGCACATTAAAAGATGATGTCACCTATAGCATCACCCAACAAGATTATGAAAATGGCACAATTTCATGGATAAACGACGTGAAAAAGGATGTATTGATTGACTATTAAGCGAATATTTAGTATAATTTACACCGTAAAAACCAATGAGGAAGACCAGTACATTGGTGTGATGTTCTAGAGAGTGATGCCGTGGCTGGAAGCATCATCATTCACCCAATCGAACGACACTTCCGAGGGCTTTTCTGAAATCAGTAAGAAAAGACGTTTCCTCTCGTTACGAGGTTAAGTGCCCGAATACGGGAACTAAGGTGGTACCGCGGAATATTTCGTCCTTAAACGTTGTTTAGGGACGTTTTTTTATCAAAAGGAGTGATTTGATGTATCAAAAAATGAAAGGGACATACGATGTATTACCCACCGAAAGTGGGAAATGGCACGCTTTAGAAAAAGCGATTCGTAATGTCAGTAAGTTATACAATTACAAAGAAATCCGAACACCTATCATCGAGTATACGGAACTGTTTCATCGCAGTGTCGGTGAATCGACGGATATTGTCAGTAAAGAAACCTACGATTTTATCGATCGTGGGAAACGATCGAATACATTGCGTCCCGAAGGCACAGCCGGTGTCGTACGTAGCTATATTGAAAATAAACTGTATGCGGACAAATTACCCGTTCAAAAGGTGTATTATGTCGGACCAATGTTCCGCTATGAACGTCCCCAAAAAGGTCGTTATCGTCAGTTTATGCAGTTTGGTGCTGAAGCCTTTGGTTCATCGAGTCCCCAGCTTGATGCAGAAATTATTGCTTATGCCGTAAGTGTTCTCAAAGCGTTAAAAATCAAGGACGTTACCGTCCGTTTAAACAGCCTTGGTGATCACGATTCAAAGGCAGCGTATAAAGACGCATTGATGGTTCATTTAAAGCCATCCATCACTGAACTGTGCCACGATTGTCAAACTCGTTATGAAACCAATCCACTGCGGATATTGGATTGTAAAATTGATAACAATCATCCCGTTTTGGTGGAAGCACCCAAGCCCATGGATTATCTCACTGAAGAAGATGCAAATCACTTTGATGCAGTTTGTGACTACTTGGATGCGATGAACATTGATTATGTGATTGATAAAAATCTTGTTCGCGGACTGGATTACTATACCCATACGGTATTTGAAGTCGAAGCACACTTAGAAACACTTGGCGCTCAAAACGTCATTTGTGGTGGTGGTCGTTACGATCACCTTGTAAAATCTCTTGGGGGACCAGAAGTACCAGGAGTTGGTTTTGCATTCGGTTTAGAACGTTTATTGTTTGCCTTAGAGAGTATACAGTTCAAAGGGGATCCCCAATACTTGCATCTGTTCTTGATGATCCTTGGTGAGGAGCAGAAAGCCGATGGTATGGCGATGTTAAATCGTTGCCGTCTTGGTGGCTTGTTCGCCGATATCGATTTTATGGATCGCGGAATGAAAGGTAAATGGAAACAAGTAGAGCATCACAATGCTCGTTTTGTCGCCATTTATGGCGCAAACGAAAAAGCCAATAATAAAATCAATATTAAAGATCAACAAAGTGGAGAAGAAGTGACAATCTCAAAACATCAACTCTACAACCACATTGTGGCAGAATTAATGAAACCAAGTCACGCTTGTACGTCTTGTGAAGCCGACAGTTGTGACGATTGTGAGGAATAATATGAACCGAACACATACCAATGGTGAGTTACGACTTACTGATCTGGGAAAAACCGTTACCCTCAGTGGTTGGGTAGCTAAAAAACGTGACCTTGGTGGTCTTGTCTTCATCGATTTACGCGATCGTTATGGGATTACACAACTTGCCTTTAATCCCGATAGTCCACTGTATTCGCAAACGCTCGATATTAAGAGTGAATACGTGTTAGAAATAACAGGAACCGTCATCGAACGCTCAAGTAAAAATCCCCAACTACCAACGGGAGATATCGAAGTAGATGTCGCATCATTAACCGTCTTAAACAAGGCAAAATTGCCACCGTTATTGATTCAAGATGAAACCGATGCTCTGGAAAATACCCGGCTTAAGTATCGATATCTTGATTTGCGACGTCCTGTGTTACAGGAAAACTTTATTGTTCGTCACAAAACCGTTCAAGCGGTTCGCGAGTTTTTAAACAACGAAGATTTTCTCGATGTAGAAACACCAATTCTAACGAAATCAACTCCTGAAGGAGCCCGAGACTATCTCGTTCCTTCACGTTTAAACGAAGGAAAATTTTACGCACTCCCGCAATCCCCACAAATCTTTAAACAATTACTAATGGTGGCTGGCTTTGAAAAGTATTATCAAATCGCAAAATGTTTTCGTGATGAAGATTTGCGTAGTGATCGTCAGCCGGAGTTTACTCAAATTGATATCGAGATGAGTTTCATGTCCCAAGAAGATGTTTTGGATGTGAGTGAACGAATGATTAAATATGTCATGAAAAAAGTGAAAGGAATTGATCTAACAGAACCGTTCCCACGGATGACATACAACCAAGCGATGAACAAGTATGGTGTCGATAAACCGGATACCAGATTTGATATGAAGCTGGTTAACATAACACAGTTAGCAGCTGAAACAACGTTTGGCGTATTCACCAACAACATTGAAAACGGAGGAATTGTAAAAGGGATTACCGTTAAAAATGGTGCAGAGTTATACTCTCGTAAAGGCATTGACAAGTTAACGGACTTTGTCAAGAAATTACGAGCAAAAGGCTTGGCGTTTGTCAAACTGATTGATGGTGAATTGAGTGGTAGTATTGTGAAATTCTTTACCGATGAGCAACAACAAGAATTAATCTCACTAGCTGAATTAGAAGACAATGATTTATTCTTGATTGTTAGTGATAAAGCCGAAGTTGTTCACCAATCACTAGGACTCTTACGGAACCATATTGCCAAAGAGCAACAGCTTGTTGATCCTGAGGAGTATGATTTTCTCTGGGTCATTGATTGGCCAATGTTTGAATATCGCGATGAGCATCAACGCTATTTCAGTTTGCATCATCCGTTTACGATGGTTCAAGAAACGGATATTCCTTTACTGGATACAGCTCCCGATAAAGCGCTTGCGTACTGCTATGACTTGGTTGTTCAAGGTCAAGAACTCGGTGGCGGAAGCATCCGGATCCATCGTGAAGATATCCAAAATAAAGTGTTTGATATTCTCGGAATTTCCAAAGAAGAACAACAGCAGAAATTTGGGTTCTTACTCGATGCCCTACAGTATGGAACACCCCCTCATGGAGGAATCGCATTTGGTCTCGACCGTTTGATTATGTTGTTGGTTCATACGGAAAATATTCGTGACGTCGTTGCCTTCCCAAAAACCAACAGTGGCCAATGTCTCCTAACAGAAGCACCAGGAATCGTGTCGGAAGAGCAACTGACCGAGCTTGCTATCAAAACAATTAAATAATTCATTTTATAAATTATTTATGATATAATGTATTCAGGACTGAAGGATGTGATGAAATGAAACCGAAATACAAATTTCTCAGTGATGAATTTCTCAACAAAGCAATACGTGTGCTTGTTGTTGTTTTGTTGTCACTTGGAGTTATTTTACTAGCTTCACAGTTCAGTAGTATCTGGTTCAGTATCGTGAATGCTGTCCAAAAAGTACTAGTACCTCTCGCATTGGTATGGCTCTTGTCACTTATCATGTTCCCATTAATTAAATTATTGGAACGACGAGGGGTAGGTCCACGAGGACTAAGTGTTACCGTGGTTTTTGTCGGAACCGTTACTGCATTCTTCTTAATCATCTATTTCTTGCTCCCCTTTGTTGAGCAACAAATTCGGGATTTCTTTGCCAATGACTGGCCTGCTGTACAGAGTTATTTCGAAAATGATTTTCGAGATGATTTTATCTTAGGTCCTGATTTATACGATTGGATTTTAGGTACGATCAATGATTCGACATTAGTCGAAGATACGATTAGTAATTTTGCAGATAACTTAGCATCTGTCGTATCCTCTAGTCTAATCAATATCTTTGCCGTCGTTGTTGTCTTACCTGTCTTATTGATTTATTATTTACTCGACTTTGAAATGATCAACGATACGATTCGTAGTATTGTTCCGAAAAAATATGAGAAAGATGCCTCTGACTTGGGTAGCCGCCTAAGCAACACCGTTGGTGCCTACATCCGAGGACAATTACTCTTGATGCTCGCGATTGGTATTGCTGCAACAATTCTGTATCGATTGATTGGATTACAATACTTCTTCATCTTTGGAATTATCGTTGGGTTAACCAACATTATTCCTTATTTTGGAGCGATTATCGCGATGATTCCGGTGGTTATCTATGCCGTCATCACCAGTGATACCGGTCCAGGACCAATTGTTGTCGTATTGGTAAATGTTGGACTACAAATGATAGAAGGAAACATCTTCCAACCAATCATTATGGGTCGACAACTCGAAATGCATGCGATCATCATCATCGTTTCAATCTTATTCTTTGGTAGTTTATTTGGAACCATTGGGGTTATCTTTGCTGCACCGATGGCCGCAACCATCCGTGTTCTAATTGAGTTTTACCGGGATAAACGGAATACGGCCAATCAACAAAACTTGGATTTACGTAAGCCATAATGGATCATAAGAAAGTCTATAATGTCTTCCAAATAAACATCATTGTCTTTTATATAACTTGTGTCATGCTCGTACCCGTATTTGTCATATTTACCTACATCTTTGATGTTCAACTCTATACATCTACGAATATGATCATCTTGGTTGCAAGCATTATTCTGCTCGTGTACTTTGTCGTCGGTTTATTATATGTCTTATTGCACAAAGAGAAGAATCAACGTCGGTTAAAACCATCCTATCAACGGGAGTTCACCTATATTATGTCAATTAGTGGACTTGGCGTTTTAGGGATGGGCATCATGTATCTATTTTTCGGGGGTCGCACGCTTTATGTCCCCCATGTTATCATCCCCTTAGCCATAGCCGTATTTACGGGATTGTATTTGTTAGGGGATCGCTACTTTAACGTGAGTTTACTCCAACGAAAAAAACGATAATGGCTACTTCTACGTAGCCATTTTCTAAAGAGGTGAACCAACCATGTTTCGACGCTTAGAACTGTTAATTGGACCAGAAAAGCTCGCCATACTACAACAGAAAACGGTCCTTATTGTCGGTCTTGGTGGAGTCGGTGGCAATGCCGCCGAGGCCATTGCCCGTAGTGGGTTTGGGCGCATCCTATTAGTCGATCAAGATGTTGTTGAACCCAGTAATATCAACCGTCAATTAGTTGCTAGATCTACGACACTAGGCAAACCAAAAGTTGATGTGATGGAACAGCGGATAGTCGACATTAATCCAAACTGTGATGTCGTTACATACCATACATTTTACGATTATTCCACGAAAGACACCATTTGGGACAATGACATTGATTATATCATTGATTGTATTGATACAATTACCTATAAAATCGATATCATTCAAGAAGCACATAAACGGGGAATCCCGATGATTAGTGTCATGGGGACCGGGAATAAATATCAACCAGAACAACTCACCATTATGCGCTTATCAAAAACCGAATACGATCCGATTGCGCGAGTTATTCGTCATAAGTTACGTCATCAGCTCAATTTAAAAGATGTCATCGTAATCGCCTCAAAAGAAGTTCCACAAAAACCACTTCAAGAAACCTCTTCACCCGCCTCCAATGCGTTTGTACCAAACACCGCTGGTATCTTAGCAGCGAGTTATATTTTCCGGATTGCGATTGGTGAAACCGTTACGTTATCGTGAGTATAACCCGCATTGGAAAGAGGAATATAAACGACTAGAGGATTATGTCTACCATATCTTAGCCCCTTATATAAAGGCTATTCATCATATTGGTAGCACAAGTGTTGAGAGTTTAGGAGCCAAACCAATTATTGATATTGCCGTCGTATACAGCGACCATCTCGATATCATCATTTCGATTTTAGAACAACATGGCTGGACCTACGAAGGCGAAAAAGGAATCGAGCATCGTCATGCCTTTCGACGTGATGACGATACCTTCTATGAACATCATTTATATGTTCAACTAGAAGGCAGTGAGAATTTGTTGAAAGTCCTTGCATTCAAACGGGCATTGCAAACCAATCCCCGTTATCGCATGCAGTATCAAGCATTAAAACAACAATTGATCCAGCAAAACAGCAAGGATCGCGAATTATATACAGATTCAAAAACGGATTTAATTATGCATATTTTAAAGGAGGAATCCATTGTGAAATCAATTGTCTTTGCCGGGGGATGCTTTTGGGGAGTCGAAGCATATTTTAAACAATTGCCAGGAGTAGCGGATACCGAAGTTGGCTACATCAATGGCCCAGGAATGACCAACTACAATGAGGTCTGTGCCGGTAGTGGCCATGCCGAAGCCGTATTGATTAAATATGATGAAGATCACATTTCACTGAAAAAACTCTTGGATCACTTGTTTAATATCATCGATCCAACATCGATTAATAAACAGGGGAATGACCGTGGTATTCAATACCGTACGGGGATATACAACTATCCCTACGAACAGCTTGCATTTATCCAAAATTACTTAAATGTTCGGCAAAAAGAATACCAAAAACCATTGCAATTAGAGTTGGAAACAGATTTAACCTTTTATCCTGCAGAAGACTACCATCAAGATTATTTGGACAAACATCCATCCGGATATTGTCATGTCGATTTAACATCACATAAGAATGTCCTCTAAGATCTTGGTTATTGGTGCAGTGAATATTGATTTCAATATTCATAGTGATCAACCGTATGTATTGCATGATTCCAACATTGTTCATCACCAAAAACAAGTCGGTGGCGTTGGGGCAAATATCGCCCAAAACCTAGCTAATTTTGGCATGGATGTATCGTTTCTAACGATGTTTTCCATTGATGCCTTAGGCATTTTTGCCAAGCAAACATTAACCCATAAGGGAATACTTATCGACCATTGTGATACGATGTCGTTACCATCGAATATGTACATGGCGATTTTTGATCAACAACGCGATTTATATCTCGGTTTAAATGATATGCCATTAGTTGATGAAATGACCCCACGTTGGATCAAAACCAAATATCAATACATTACCAGTTTTGACGCGATTGTATTGGATAACAATCTACCTCAAAAGACGATCGAATATCTTGTTAAGACGTATTCGTCTAAGCGTATCTATATCGATGCTGTTAGTGGAGTAAAAGCTCCAAAACTTGTTAACATAATCAATCAAGTATATGTAATCAAAATGAATCATGCAGAGTTTGAAATTCTTTTTCCAAAAGAAACAGTCCCGCCAAAAACGATGCTTCTAGTTAGTAATGGGTCTCAGAAAATCACCCTGTATCAAGGAGATAATATCGTTCATCAAACCCCAGAGACAATCGAACATCCCATCAGTACAAGTGGTGCTGGTGATGCCCTTTTTAGTGGTTTCATCTATGGTCTTGAATCTCAATATTCATTACCGACATCACTATCAATCGGTGCATATGCCGCCTATAAAACCATTCACGTAAAATCCAGTATCAATCATGAGGTGAATATCAATGAATTCCTACATCGAATTAAGTAAAGAAGTCGCTCGGGCAGTGGCCTACAATCAACCGATTGTCGCACTAGAATCGACGATTATTTCCCATGGTATGCCCTATCCACAAAACGTGGAAACGGCACTTCAGTGCCAGCAAATTGTCCGTGATAATGGGGCCGTACCTGCAACCATAGCGATTCTAAATGGGAAACTTAAAGTCGGTCTTAGTGATGAAGAAATTGACTTTCTTGGGAAAGAAGGACAAAAGATCCACAAAACATCCAGACGCGATATTGCCTATAATATCTTGCATAAGATTAATGGTGCAACAACGGTTAGTGCAACCATGTATATTGCCGAACAGGCTGGAATTAAAGTATTCGCTACCGGAGGTATTGGTGGTGTTCATCGCAACGCAGAAGACACGATGGATATTAGTGCGGATTTAGAAGAATTGGCAAATACGAATGTTACGGTGGTGTCTGCTGGAGCAAAAGCCATTCTTGATTTGGCCCTTACCTTAGAGTATTTGGAGACCAAAGGCGTACCAGTAATAGGCTATCAAACCGATCAACTCCCTGCTTTTTATTCCCGTGAAAGTGATTTTAAGGTGAATTTTAACGTTCAATCCCCAAAAGAAATCGCTGACTTAATTACTACAAAACAATTTCTTGGATTAAAGGGTGGGATGCTTATTGCCAACCCGATTCCTAAAAAGTATAGCATGCCAAAAGAGTTGATTAATGAAGCGATTGAACAAGCATTAGTTGAAATGGAATCATTGGGTATAAAAGGGAAGGAAACAACCCCCTATCTACTAGGAAAAATCGTAGAGCTAACCAAAGGTAAATCACTCGCAGCAAATATTCAATTAGTATATAATAATTGTAAGCTTGCCGCTCAAATCGCTTATGAAGTCCATCAAATAGAGGTGTAATATGAAACGAACAGACTATATATCATGGGATACCTATTTTATGGGTGTAGCCCGTCTCAGTGCGATGCGAAGTAAAGATCCTCAAACCCAAGTCGGTGCTTGTATTGTCAATACGAAGAAACGAATTGTCGGGATTGGATACAATGGGTTTCCGTTTGGGATTGAAGATGATCAGTTCCCGTGGGACAAAAAAGAATCGTGGTTGGATAGTAAATATCCTTACGTTGTCCATGCGGAACCTAACGCCATATTAAATGCCACAGAACCACTGGATAATGCGACATTGTATGTCACATTATTTCCTTGTAACGATTGTGCGAAATTAATCATTCAAAGTGGGATCAAGGAAGTCGTGTATCTGGAAGATAAGTATCACGATCGTGATATTTTTGTTGCGTCACGACGGATGTTTGAAGCCAGTGGTGTTTCAACGAGACAACTACAACCAATGGAGTTGCACATTACCGAGTGAAACAAACGTTTCTACAGTATCGCACAACGTTCTTTGTTCTTATTGGCGTAACCATCATTAGTCTGTTTGTATCGTTATTTCCATTAGAGTTAAAACTAACTGCTCCGGGTTTAAATAGTGAAGTCGGAGATTTCATCACGATTGAAGAAGCGTATCCGGTCGAAGGAAGTTTACATACAACAAGCGTAATTTCATTGGATCGTGTCACCTTGCTTCAATATCTTGTTGGTGAGTTCGAAAATAAAGTCGACATTGAAGAATACCCCGAATATTACGATACGATTGATGTCAGTGATTTAACGATTACGGGTTCACTGTATCATGACGATAGCTTGGTTAAAAGTTTGATTGTCGGGATTTCTCGAACCAACCACACCATTGATTATGAAACCAATACAATGGTGTACTTAACCTATAATTATTTGGATGCGGATACGATTGAAATCGGCGATATCGTATTATCTGTCAACGGATCTACCGATATCAATACCGCGATTCAAGAGGTTGCATGTAATGCGACCGGTGAGTTCGTTGTCTTACGGGATGATCAAGAACTCACCTATACCATAACCAAACATCAATTGGATGATTATTGTGCGTTTGGATTATTTGTACGAGATTTTAGTGAAATTCTCACCACGGATGTCCAATATACGATTCATCAGTCTCATGTTGGTGGCAGTAGTGGTGGACTACTACAAACGCTCTATGTGTACAATGCATTAACGCCAAACGATATTACAGGTGGTTTAAAGATTGCAGGAACGGGTACAATCCGAGTCGATGGATCGGTTGGGGCCATTGGTGGTGTTCGGCAAAAGATTATCACCGCTTCAATGAACAACATAGATGTCTTCTTTGTACCGCATCTAAGCGATAGCGAGAATGATAATTACGTAGTAGCGATGAAGACGTTTGAAGAACTATCATCGAATATGATTATTGTTCCAGTAACGTCCTTTGATGATGCCCTTGATTACCTAGAAGGTCGTTTTGGAGGTGCGTATGATGAATAATCTTGAGATTGTAAAAATCATTCGATCATATACGGTTAAAGAGATTATGTTAAGTTCTCTTTCTGGTCTAATTACATACCTTATTCTAGGAACGATATTCTTAACACCAACCATTGTTATTAGTTTGTTATACGTTCCTTATATGAAGTTTTTCTTTCTGGGAATGTATATAATGATGAGCATTGTTGCCAGTGCGGCAGCTTCCATCTTTAGTCAAACCTTGCAACACTATCATATCGAATCCATCAACTACGAGATTTATAATCGACGCAGTACAATTGTACTGGCTGTCCTAACATTTATTGTTCTGACAATTATTTACTTCACATATATTACATAGAGGTGACCCCCATGAAAAAAACCGTTCTGATTCCCGGTATTATCATTGTTATTTTGATTGCACTTGATCAGTTGACAAAACAACTTGTGTTCCGAACAATGGAACTGGGTGAAGAAATTGTCGTCATCAAGAACTTCTTTATGATTACCTCCCACCGCAATACGGGTGCTGCGTGGGGTATTTTTGATGGGAATATGGTCTTTTTCTATATCATCACTGTCATTGCTGGTGTACTGTTTTACTGGTTATTAAAAGATGCAAATTTAAAAACCAAAAAGTTGTATACCTATGGCATCATCCTAATGATTGCCGGGGGAATTGGTAATTTTATTGATCGCGCGTTGTTTCAAGAAGTGATTGATTTTATCAATATTGATTTGTGGAGCTACACAACGTTCCCCATCTTTAACATTGCGGATATTTGTCTCGTTGTCGGGATGTTCTTATTTGCCAGTGATATTCTATACGAGGAGTGGTTACAATGGAAACAATCATCGTCAAAGCCGACCAACGACTCGACCGAATAGATAAATATTTGGCGGATCTTTTACAAGATTCGAGAAGTACGATTCAAGTGATGATTAAAGAGGAGTATATTCTTGTAAATGATGAGGTTGTTAAGACAAACTACAAAGTCAAAGAAGGCGACGTCATTACTATTGAACCGATGGAAGAGGAAGAAATTGATGTCACACCAGAAAATCTTCCCCTTGAAATTGTCTATCAAGATGACGACGTCATTGTTGTGAATAAATCCGATGATATGGTTGTTCATCCAGGTGCTGGAAACTACTCAGGAACGATGGTGAATGCACTCTTATATCATATTCCTGATTTCAAAGCCATTAAAGGCGAAATACGACCCGGTATTGTTCATCGTATCGACAAAGAAACCAGTGGGTTGTTGATGGTTGCTAAAACCCCAAAAGCCTTGGAACACTTATCAAAACAATTACAGGAAAAAACCGTTACACGAACCTATGTTGCACTTGTGGATGGTGTGATTCCACATAACCTAGGTCGAATTGATGCTCCCATTGGCCGCGATCCGAAGAATCGGCAAAAGATGGCTGTTGTTGAACATGGAAAACCTGCGGTAACGAATTTCAATGTCGTGCAGCGTTTCGCGGCGCATACGTTAATTGAATGCCATTTAGAAACAGGACGTACCCATCAAATCCGGGTTCATATGAATTATATTAACTTCCCGATTGTCGGTGATCCCAAATATGGATTACGAAAAACCGATACCACTCACGGTCAGTTTTTACATGCAAAAACACTGGGATTCATTCATCCGGTAACCAACGAATACATGGAATTTACAAGTGAACTGCCAGAGTATTTTACGGCCTTCTTAGAGGAGTTAGAATAATGGCAGATGTCTATATGCATTCTCGTTTAACCGAGGATGTAATGAAGCAGCTTGAGACAACGAACGTTGATCGACAAATCGCATTCTTGGGGGCGCAAAACAGTGACCCCATGTACTATGCGACATGGCACAAATCTGCAAAGGAATATCGCATGTATGCGGATCGGATGCACGATACCGACACCCAAGGACTAATGATTCATATGACGGAGTATGTAAAAAAACATTACACCAAAGAAGCGTACAGTTTTTTATTTGGCTATATTTGCCATTACGCCCTTGATGTGAAGATTCATCCCTACGTATATCATCGTGTCGGCGTCTACAAACGTACCAAGCCTGAAACGTATCAATACCGTGGCCTTCATTTAAAGTTTGAACGCTCAATTGACGCCTTACTAATGGAACAGGAGCAAAATAAGTCCTCGCGATGGATGAATGTAACGCGGTATTATTTTCCGCTAAAACGCCCACCACAAGAAGTGCTAGAGTTAATGAAATCAACACTGAAACATCAATTTGATATTGATTATGGGGACCGCGTATATCAACAATCGGTACAGTACATGTACCGTGTCTTAAAATATATGGTAACCGATCGCTTTGGCATCAAGAAGCAGTTATATAAATTCATTGATTTGTTCAATAAAAAAGCCGATTTATTCATGGCCGATTTATCCTTGTTTCATCATGTGGAGGATTATGACTTTCACAACAAAAACCACGCAACGTGGTATCATCCCGTGACCAATGAGCCATCCACAAAAGATGTGTATCAGCTTTATGATGAGGCCGTTGAATTTGCGGTAACATGTATTCAACAAGTAAATCAATACCTTACAGGACAAGAAATTGACCTCAAAATGGTATTTACCAACTTATCACTCAATTCAGGTATCGATTGTGACCGTTCTTACCCCTTTCAATATTTTCAATCCTATCGACCAAAAAACAACTCGTAAAAAGTTGTTTTTTTTAAATATTTTTCTAAAAAAGGGATTTACGTCCTTACTACAAGATAAAATCAATTTTCGATGATTTTCGCCGCCTTGCTGAACTAAAAAATGGTTGATATAATAGAGTAAAGGAGGTGTAATCATGGACCAGTATCGACTCTATCGCAATATTCTTTGCATTGATTTAAAAAGCTTCTACGCATCCGTAGAATGCGCTTTACGTGGTCTTAATCCATTTACTACACCTCTTGTTGTTGCTGATAAATCACGCAGTACCGGAAGTGTTGTTTTGGCGGTTACACCATTCTTAAAACGACGTGGTGTAAAATCGCGTTGTCGTGTCTTTGAATTACCCGATGATCCGCGGATTATCTTTGCTAAACCACGAATGAACAAGTATTTGGAAGTGTCGACAAAGATTATTGAGATCTACTTAAAATACGTCTCGTTTGAAGACATTCATATCTATAGTGTTGATGAAGTCTTTTTAGACTTGACCACGTATCTTACTTATTATCAAAAAAGCGATGAAGAAATGGCGGCAATCATCCTAAAGGACATTATGGATACCACACAAATACCGGCTACTTGTGGGATTGGACCCAATATGTTGCTCAGTAAAATTGCACTTGATATTGAGAGTAAAAAGTCACCGACTTTCATCGCCAAATGGTCGTATGATGACGTCCCGACAAAACTGTGGCCAATCAGTCCGCTTTCGGAGATGTGGGGGATTGGACGAAACATGGAGCGCAATCTCAATCGCTTAGGACTCTATAGTATCGGTGACATTGCCCATTACCCACTAGAGAAGTTGCAACGCTATTTCGGCATTATGGGTGAAGAACTCTATCATCACGCCCATGGGATTGATATGTCCATTATCAATGAGAAACTCGTTTATAAACCCGTTTCCAAAAGTGTTGGCCACGGCCAAACGCTCTATCATGATTATTCGGGTGAAGAAGTCACGCAAATCATCTTGGAGATGACCGATGATGTCGTTAAACGACTACGTCATGGAAATAAAAAAGCCTATACTGTCAATCTCGGAATTTCCTATTCCAGAGATACCGGTGGTGGCGGCTTTAATCGTCAAATTACGTTACCGTTTCCAACGGTAAACGAAGCGGAAGTCTATAATTCCTGTATGATGTTATTTGATGAGTTTTATGATGGCGTATCGCCAATACGAAAAGTAACGGTACGATTATCAAACTTAGTCGAAGAATACTATATTCAACTCAATTTATTTAAAGACATGAATCAAGTGATTAAGGATCACAAACTCCATTCATCGCTCGATAACATTCAATTCCGCTATGGAAAAAGTGCCGTATTACGAGCTTCAAGTTTAACCGAGAATTCAACAGTAAAAGAACGAACCAAGATGGTAGGTGGACACAATGCATGATTATGTCTATCACGACCGGAAGATGATGAAGTGGATGCCGTTTAACGCCTTACTTGAACAAGGTGAATACATTCGTGATTTACTAGAGGGACGCGAGTGGATTGATATGCCAACACTGAGTCCTGATCAAGAAGCAGAATTGAATTATTCCCTTGAGCAAGCCTATATCCTCCATCAAGATGTCACTGTCACCTATTATGAACAACACAAGCTTCACACGGTAACAGGACGGATTACCCGGATTGATGTATACAATAAATTCGTCTTTATTGGGGATGCATCACTCACCGCCCATCAAATTACCGCGATCGATATTCTTTAAAAAGACGCTTTCTTGAGCGTCTTTTTTGATTTTTTTGATATACTAAAGATGGTGATTATATGGACATCGCAGCCTGGGTAACGGAAATTGTCAATCAATACGATGACTATGCGATTTGGTTGATTCTATTGTTTGGAATTGCTCATCCGCTTACGGAAAATCCGTGGAGCTTTTTAACAATGTCGTTGGCGCTAACCTTTTTAGGAATCCCGCTGGGATATGGTATCCTATTATTAGGGAATATCCTTGGTATTCTACTATTATACGGTATGATTCATGGGTTGCGCCATCTCAGCCATGATGCCTTGCTCCATAAAAAAGTATCACAAACCATCTTACAGTGGATCAATAATACCGTTACCTGGCGTCATATTATTGTCATTGGGATGCCGAGTGTCCCAACCTATCCGATTAAAATCGCCCTACCCTTATCATCGATGACGTTTGTGAAGTATTTTAGAACACTCCTGGGTAGTTATCTCTTTTTATACGCGGCAAACTCCCTTCTGTACTTTGGATTATTGAGTACAGTCACCGAGGCAATCCCCCGATTTGTTGGGGTTGCATTATTGATTCTTTTCGCCCTATTAATTTATTTTGGGAAATCGATTTGGCCATTTGGCCAAATACAACATAACGAGGTGAAACAATGAACAATTTTACATTTCATAACCCTGTCCGCGTCTATTTTGGCGATGACAAACTACAAGAATTACCTGATTTAGTTAAGGAATTTGGATCTAAAGTACTATTAGTCTATGGAAAATCCAGTATTAAACGAATGGGTCTATATGACAAGGTTGTTGATTTATTACAATCCAACAACATCGACATCGTTGAACTGAGTGGGATTGATCCCAATCCTCGGATTGAATCGGTTCGTGAAGGTGGAGAACTCTGTAAGAAGCACGATATTGATCTCGTTTTAGCCGTTGGTGGCGGAAGTGTCATTGATGCCGCTAAAGGAATTGCATCCGCAGCACTCTACGATGGCGACCCTTGGGATTTTTATTCCTATAAAGTCCAATCCGAAGGAGCGCTACCGATTGGAACCATCCTTACCTTAAGTGCCACCGGTAGTGAAATGAACCGGGGAAGTGTCGTAACGAATCTGAAAACCAAGCAAAAACACGGATGGGGAAGTCCTTATACCTATCCCAAGTTTTCGATTTTAGATCCACGCAACACCTTTACTGTTAATCAACATCAAACCGGGTGTGGGATTGTCGATTCGTTAACGCATGTCTATGAGTTTTATTTCAGTAAAAATGACAATTACCTAAATAATCGCATTTGTGAGGCAATCATGAAAACCGTTATTCATTATGGTCCACAAGCAATAGACAATCCTGAAAACTATGAAGCACGAGCAAACTTGATGTTTGGTAGTACATTAGCCCTAAATGGTTTAACGGGCTTCAGTAATACGTGGGATGGCTTCAATCATACAACCGAGCATGTCCTAAGTGCTTATTATGATATTGCTCATGCCGATGGTCTGGCAATACTTGGTCCTCATTGGATGAACTATATTCTAGATGAGTCCAATGTTCAAAAGTTTAAAGAGTTTGCCATTAATGTATGGGAAGTAGAAGATAGGGGCACCGATATGGAGATTGCCAAACGGGGAATCCAGGCGGTATTTGATTTCTACCAATCGATTCATATGCCTACACAGTTATCCAATGTTAACATCGATGACAAAGAATTTGATGAAATTGCCTCCTATGCAACACGATACGGAGAATCCGTAGGACGATTCAAAGAACTATCCAAAGACGATGTCTTACAAATTCTTATTAATGCAAAATAAAAGACCAATTGTGGTCTTTTTTTGATATATTAGAACTAGGGAAACGTTGCATGTCGCTGTTTTTATACCTAATGCATATACTCAGAATAATCCTGTAATGTAAACAGATGCAATGCAAACGAAATTAAAGGCCTCTCGTGGCCTTTTTTAATGCATTATAGTTGGTTAGAATCATTATAATTAGTACAATATAAACGAGTTAAATTATTAAAATGAGGTGAAATATATATGAAACGATACACACTTGTCATGGTGTTATTTATAGTCGTGTTTGTCCTTTCGGCATGTTCTCCTGATCAAATATCCGATGCAATCGAGGATTGTCAAAATGATCCTGAGTGTTACGGCGTTGTCGATCAGACAATCACAGAAGAACTAGAAGCGAGAGGAATAACCGGTGGATTAATGTCGGTTGAAGAGATTACCGCAGTTGAGGACGTATTAGCTAGTTACTATATTGATCCAGTGGAATATCCTGAGGAGTTATACGGTGTCTTATCCCAGTTCCTAGATGCATCTTTAAATTTGATTGGTTCCAATAATGAAGCTGTATCTGAAATCAGTGATCGAGTTCGTGATACATTTATGCGTGATACGTTTTTAAATAGTGTATTTTTATTTCGCGAGTTGAATCGCGATAATCGTCAATATCTTACGGTTGATAATACACGATATATTGTCTATAAAACAGGAGCAAATAGCTATCATTACGAAGTGCAAGCTGACTACAAATACGAGTTTGAAATTGATACGGAGTTAAATAAAGTCTATTTCCAAAATGAGTTATTATCGAATGAGTTGTTTGAATTCAGTGATATTACCGATAATGTAACGTTGTTTAAAGGAATGCTATTTGTAATAGAACAGGATATCCTATATTATGCCTATCCATTTGATGGGAATGTAGTAGGACTCTATGACTTAACCACAAATGAGCGCTATGAGATGCTGTTGTATGATGTTGGATTCGATGTATTCATTTATGGTGATTCGGGGGCTCAGTTTGAACGATATAACGGGATTGAATACACAGGGACATTAGTGGATTTTCTGGGATATATTCAGACCGTAGAAAGCTTCAGCAATTTGGAAGTAGAAGTCATTCAGATGCTCGAACAACAATACAGTACAATTGAATTTACGTATCAGGTGGAAATGAAGTAAAAAAAAGACACGAAATCGTGTCTTTTTGTATTATTGTTGGGCGTTTGGATCGACAAACACTCTTGTAGCTAAGTCTTTATCCAAGTGGTATAAGCCACCACCATCGGATACCATTTTGATTTTATCAATTAGTTTTTGGAAGTTGTCTTCTTCCTCAACTTGTTCATCAACAAACCATTGCAAGAAGCTAATGGAAGCATAATCATTTAATTCATGAGCGATTTTCATCAGATTATTGATCCGATCTGTAACGCCTTTTTCATGTTTTAATGATACTTCAAAGACTTCTAATAATGATTCAAAGTCATTGCGAGGATTTTCAAATCCGCGAATCTCGACGCGAGCCCCGCGTTCATTCATAAACATGATAAACTTTTTGGCGTGGGCTAACTCTTCTTGATATTGAATCCCTAACCAGTTTTCAAAGCCTTCTAATCCGAGGGTTGCAACATATCCTTGCATTGCAAGATATACGTGTGCACTTTCGATTTCATAATTTAATTGGGTGTTAATTGCATCTGCTAATTTTTTATTCATATAATCATCTCCTTTATTCACTATATATTATAACGTACAATACCATTTATATCAAATGTTTCAATCGCTACTTTTTGCCATTTCACGTGCACGTTCGATATTCTTATAATTCATTTTTGCATAACTGGATAAAAAGCCTTCGCCTTTTTGCTCAATAATGTCCGCAAGAACTTCGTCAACCTGTTTTCCAGCACCTTTTAATAAGGTGAATCCAGATTCTTTTGAGAGCTCATCAAACTGACGTAAAAAGGCATAGCGTGCAATGATCGATGCGATGGCAACAGACGCATAGTGTGATTCCGCTTTGGTAAGAAAGGTCACATTTTTATAGACGTTACGTTCGTCATGTAAATAGCGATAGTAGAGGTGCTCTGGAACAAACTGATCGGTGATGACTTCGGGGGAACCATTAATTTTTTTAAGAACATTAAGAATTGCTCGGTTATGAAGATACGCCATCATTTTATTGATATTAAAGCCACTACGGACGAGTTCGTTATACTTTTCATTATGAAGGGTTAAGACACTGTAAGGAATCGAGTTGATTAACTCACGGCCTATATAGCGAATCCGTTCATCCGATAATTGCTTCGAATCTTTGATTCCAAGTCCCTTGATATAATCCATTTTGTTTTTGGGTAAGAATGCCGCACAAACGACAATCGGTCCAAAGACATCGCCTTTACCCACTTCGTCGCTTCCAATTGAACTGTAGTAATAATCATTGTAGGATGCGCGCAACGGTTTCTTGGGTTGTGGTTGTGGTTGCGTATCGGTAATCTGTAAAATCTGGACCCACATATCATACTCCGCTTTCGCGTCATCCCCCTGGAACACCAGCTTGCCAGAATGGTATAAGGTGATTGTGACAACTGTAGTCTGCGCAAAAAAACGAACATGTTCGTTTGGGTTATCTTGCTGATAATCACGGTAAAAAATCATGATTTTCTGGGCTTGTTGATCATCGAGTGCTAATACAAAGCTCATTTTGTCCACCTCACTCTATTATTTTATCATATTCTTTGGTAAAATAGTATCCGGGAGTGATACTTATGCATTTTCATACAACCTCGCTTGAGTTCGACAAAATCCTGACAATGGTCGCGTCCTATGCCCATACGTTGCAGGGAAAAGAACTTGTCGCGGCAATTACACCAACAAACGATCCATTACTAATCGGTCGTTTACTGAACGAAACCAATCAAGCACTGGACATTATCAATCGCTACCAAGAGATGCCTTTTGGTGGGATTCGCGATGTCAGTGATATTTTGTATCGAGCAAAAATCCATTCGATTTTACGTCCGACGCACTTTTTAGACGTGATTGGATTAATCGAAGCGACAACAAACGCGGTTCGCTTCTTTAAACAAGTCACAGAACACGAGATTGATTGTGATTACTTAGCTCCGTATTATGATGAACTTGCCCCCACTCCCAGATTAAAGCAACAAATTGAGCAAGTGATTACGATTGATGGGTATATTCATGACAATGCATCGAGTGCTTTGTTAAAAATTCGGAATAAAATTCAACGCAATGAACAAAAAATCAATGAACGGTTACAACACATCCTCCACAGCCAAAAGAATAAGCTAGCAGAAGCGTTAATCACGATTCGCAACAATCGATACGTTGTTCCCGTAAAACTCAGCGAGAAGAACAATTTTGACGGTTCAGTCGTCGATTATTCCAAAAGTGGGGAGACGGCATACATCGAACCGAAGGTTGTTGCCGAAATCAATAATGAGATCAATTTATTGAAACTGGAAGAAGAACGCGAAGTCGAACGGATATTGCATGAACTGACGTTACTTGTCGGTGATCAGTATGGTCCGTTATCCAATAACTTTTTCTTGTTAACAACCTTTGATGTGATTTTTGCGAAAGCAAAATTTGCATTAGCGTATGACTGTTCGATGCCAGATATCACGGAAGACACGATTGATTTGCGTCATGCACGCCATCCGTTAATTAATCAAGACGACGTTGTAGCCAATACAATTACATATCAACCAGATGAACGCATCATCATCATTACTGGTCCCAATACCGGTGGTAAAACCGTTACCCTAAAAACGATGGGATTATTATCGCTCATGAATCAAAGTGGACTATTAATTCCAGTGGAACATGGTAGTAAAACCATTATCTTTGAAAATATCTTTGCCGATATCGGCGATGAACAAAGCATCGAGCAATCGCTATCAACCTTTAGTTCTCATATGACCCGTATCATCGATATCATCAACAACCTCTCCGTTGGATCCTTAATCTTACTCGATGAACTTGGAAGTGGAACCGATCCTAAAGAAGGGGCAAGTTTAGCAATTAGTTTGCTCGATTATATACGGATTCGTGGCGTATATGTCATTGCGACAACCCATTACCCCGAACTAAAGGCATATGCCTATGATAAAGAAGAAATTATCAATGCATCGGTTGAGTTTGATGTCGAGTCCTTGCAACCCACCTATCGCCTTTTACTCGGAACACCAGGTAAATCAAATGCATTATTAATCAGTGAACGTCTCGGCCTCCATGAAAAAATTATTGAAGCTGCCAAAGCAAACGTATTAACTTCGCAGTCTGAAGTAAGTGACTTGATTAACAAGCTGGAACACAAAGGGGCACAGTTGGATAAACGAATTACGGAGTATGAAGCATTAATCGCTGAAAATAAAAAACTGGTCAAACACAACGAGCAGTTACAGATTGACCTAATGAAGGAAAAACAGAAGTACAATCGGAAAATATCAGTAGAACAAAGTCAAATATTACAAGACACAAAAGAGCATGCGCTTAACCTTATCAAAGAGATTGAAGCATTGAAAGAAAAAGCGAACATTAAAGACCATGAAATTGCCGAATTAAAATACAAGACAAAGCAGTTGAATCTTGATCAAGAGTTGGAATCCAGCACCAAAGAACATACCTATCAACCAGGTGATATTGTGAATGTTCTCAAGTTTAATCGTACGGGGGAACTGATTAAAAAGCAAAACAACAACCAATGGATTGTGAAGATGGGCGTGCTTAGTTCAACGTTTGACGAAGATGATATCGAGTTCATCGAACGGAAAGTTATCGAAGAACCGCAATCTAAAATCATTAAGTCCGTGAAAAAACGCGTGTCCCCTGAGTTGGATTTACGGGGTATGCGATACGAAGAAGCGAAACACGCACTCGATCAATATATTGATGATTGTCTCGTCTCGAATATGCCATTTGCAACGATCATCCATGGCTATGGAACCCTCACCTTACGTAAGCTTGTGAAGAAATATCTAGATAGCAGCAAACACATTAAGAGTCATCGTGATGGTGAAGGCAACGAAGGTGGCAATGGTGTAACCATCGTCAATTTCAAATAATTTTGTAAAACGATTGATAATCGCTTTAATATTAAGTATAATAGTTTTGTATTTCAGAAGGAGGAATAAACTATGCCATTAGTATATGCAACAGCAGATGATTTTAAAGATAAAATTGCCAAAGGTCGCGTTGTCGTGGACTTCTACGCTGATTGGTGTGCACCATGCCGGATGATCGGTCCAGTGTTAGAACAAATTGCTCGTGAAAACGAAGACATTTTGGTTGTGAAAGTAAACGTTGATGAAAACCAATCATTGGCCGTCGAATACGGCATTCGTGGTATCCCTGCATTGCTTGTATTTAACGATGCGAAACAAGTCGCATCACGCGCTGGCTTCATGCCAAAAGATGCACTAGTTGATTGGATTAAAAGCGCATAATTAAACCAAGTAAAACTTGGTTTTTTTTTGCATTATTTGTATACTATAAGTGGTGGTTTTTATGAATGGAATCCTATTGGTAAACAAACCGCAGGGAATGACATCCCATGATGTGGTGAATATTGTTCGTAGATTATATCATACCAAAAAAGTCGGTCACACTGGAACATTGGATCCGGATGCGACTGGTTTGCTCATACTTGGGATTAATGATGGGACGAAAATCATCAAGTTCTTTAATCAAGATGAAAAAACCTATCAAGCTCGCATTGCCATCGGTTCCAGCACAACAACCCTAGATAAAACAGGAACCGTAATTGCGACCAAAGAAGTGACATCATTAGAAGGTGTTGATGATGTTTTAGAATCCTTTAAAGGCAACTATCATCAAACACCACCAATGTACTCCGCCATCAAATATAACGGTAAACGATTATATGAATATGCTCGCGAGGGAATCACAATTGAGGATCGTCCCTCACGAGACGTGAAAATCATTGACATCAAGCGGATATCTGATATTCTATACAAGAACAATCATGCCTATTTTGATTATCTCGTGTATGGTACAAAAGGATTATATGTCCGTACCCTATCCTATGATATTGGTGCGAAATTGGGGTATCCGGCTCATAATTACGAATTACACCGGATTCAAGCGGGACCATTCCATATTAAAGATAGCTATACCTTGGACGATTTAAAAAACGATATCCCAACGCCCATCCCACTTGGGGATGCCTTATCGTTTCTGCCAGCGATAATGGCTGATGAGACAATCTATGACGATGTCCGACATGGTCGAGCATTGGATCGAATAGTAGAAGGTCCAGTGCGGATTCTCGATTCGAATAGCAACCTACTTGCGGTTTATGATAACCATCCTGATAAACCGTTATTAAAAGCTATAAATGTATTTATAAAGGAATGATACTATGGAAGTAATCACATTAAACGGCATCAAAATCAAATCCAACACCGTTGCCGCAATCGGGTTTTTTGATGGTGTTCACTTGGCCCACAAGCAATTGATTGAAACCGCGATTCATATTGGTAAAGAACACAATCTTCATACCGCAATCATCACGTTTGATATCCATCCCAAAAGTATATTATATGGGTTGGATTACTTCTACATTACTCCTCTCGAACGAAAACTTGAAATCTTTAAAACATTTGATATTGATACGATTTATGTCGTTGAGTTTACCAAAGAAAAAGCCGTCCTCAAACCGCACGAATTCATTGATACGTATCTCCAAAACATTCATACACTGGTCTGTGGATTTGACTTTAAATTCGGAGTTCGCGGGAGTGGGAATGTCAAAACCTTACAAGAACACGATGATTTTGAAACCATTATCGTCGATGAAATCACCTATGGTGGCTATAAAGTTGGTTCAACCCACATCCGCGATTTAATTAACTCCGGACATGTCGATCAAGTATATGATGTCCTTGGTGATTATTATTCGGTTCGTGGTAAAGTTGTTCATGGTGCTAAAAAAGGACGAATGATTGGGTACCCAACTGCCAATATTGATACCGGTGAATACTTGGTTCCCAAAAATGGTGTCTATGCGACAATGACCAAAGTAAAAGACCGATGGTATCAATCAATGAGTAGTATCGGCCATAATCCAACACTAAACTGTCGTGTAGATGTTAGTGTCGAATCCAATATCTTCGATTTTGATGAAGAAATCTATGGTGAAGTGATTGAAATTAAGTTCATTAAGCGACTGCGTGATGAGTTGAAATTTAACTCTGTTGAAGCCCTTATCGCCAAAATTGATCAAGATAAACTCGATACCCTCGACATATTCAAAGATTTCAAATAATAATACTTGATTTATCATAATCATATGCTATAATTAATATCGCGCCTATGTCTATGTATATCGAATCCTCAACGTTATACGTCGATGTATGGTAAGTAACTAAATAAGGAGGAAAAACAATGGCAATTAGCAAAGAAGCAAAACAACAGATCGTCGAAGACTATCGCATTAAAGATGGCGATACCGGAAGTCCAGAAGTTCAAGTTGCAATCTTAACTACGGAAATCAACGAACTAAATGAACATTTAAAAGCTCATAAAAATGATCATCATAGTCGTCGTGGACTTCTAAAAAAAGTTGGTCGTCGTCGGAATTTGTTGAAATACTTAGCGAAAAAAGACATTGAACGTTACCGTTCATTGATTGCTCGTTTAGGATTACGTCGATAACAAAAAGGTGTGTTTGCACCTTTTTTTATTTGTTATGCGTTTTACGATATCTATTGTATAATATTATCTAGGAGGTGGTGGATATGACCGAGAAAAAACGAACTCGTATCCTTCAAAATCTAGGGATTCTAACCTTATCCCTTGTATCATTGTATTATATCAATCAATTATTTAATGATCAGTTGGAAGTCTTTCGGACTGCAATCAACTCGATAGTAGTACCTTTTGGTATTGCATTATTTTTAAGTTATCTTGTGGAACCAATGCTGCGATTATTAGAGAAACACATGAAAGTTCAAAATCGCTTGCTTGCCGTTGTTATTGTCTTTATTATAATCACAGTAGCCATCGTGTTATTTCTATATTTTGTCGGTATCATTATTTATGAACAAGGCGTCTCATTTTTTGAAAATGATTGGGATAACATTGTCTTATGGGTAAATAAGTTCATCGATCAAAATCCATCGATTGAATCCGCCTATCAATCCCTGCAGGATTATATTAGTTTTGATAATGCATCACCAGTGATATTTAATGTTGTAAATATTGTCAGAAGTATTGGTAGTATCGTGATTATCATTGTTTTAATTCCTGTTTTTCTCTTTTTCCTACTGAAAGAAAAAGAAACCATCTTTGAAGGAATTGTTTCTGTAGTACCCAAAAAATACAAACATCATACCCGTGAACTCGGACAACGCGCCAACGATGTCATTCAAAAGTATTTTAATGGACGGTTCTTAGTCATGTTTATTATGAGTATCGCGTTAACAATTATGTTTATGGCTTTCGGCTTTAACTTTCAACGCAGTCTCTTCTTTGGTTTCACCTTAGGATTCTTAGATATCATCCCTTATATTGGTGGATTCATCGGAATGACCTTGCCAATTCTATACTCGTTTACCGTTCAAGATACATTGTTACTTGGTGAGTGGACCTTTATTGGATTGATTGCGGTCAATCTGATCATTCAAGGAATTCAGGGGAACATTTTACAACCATACATCATGGGTAAAGAAGTGAATATGCATCCTTTACTCGTCTTGTCTAGTTTTATCTTTTTCGGTGCCTTATTTGGCATTGCCGGAGTCATTCTTGCAATCCCGATTACAGGAATAATAAAAGCTAGTGCCCAATACTTTAACGAGTTGAAAGAAGATGAGGAAACACAACCAAAGAAATCCAGTCCAAAACCAAAAAAGCTTGCCCAGAAGTAAACACAAACAGGTCGATTATCGACCTGTTTTTAGTAGGTAAAGTATGATTTTGAAAATTCTTTTATTTTCTAGTTGACAGAATCAAAAAAAGGAGTATAATTATCTCGTTTGAATGAATCAAATTATGCAAATGAGGTGATTATTATGAACCCAATTCTATTGTATTTTTTAATCTTTGTTATCAAAGTTTTCGAAGTGAGTTTGGCAACGCTTCGGATTGTTTTAATTACGAAAAACGAACGAGTCAAAGGCGCATTTATTGGATTCTTTGAAGTGATTATTTGGGTCTTAATAGTCAGTACCGTTTTAACCGGAATTACCGAAGACCCATTTAAAGTGGTCATATATGCCCTTGGGTTTGCCGTTGGAAATTATACCGGGAGCAAGTTGGAAAACTTCTTTGCGATTGGTGACAGCAGTATCGAAGTCATCACCCATAAAATTGACGGTAAAAAGATGGCCAAACACTTACGGGCAAATGGGTTTGCCGTCACGAGTGTGAATGCGTATGGGATGAATGATAAACGGGAAATTTTGTATCTCCATGTACCGCGAAAACGCGTGCCGGAAACAATTGATATTATTCGATCAAAACAAGATGATGTGGTCATCACAATTCATGATATTAAACCAGTATATGGTGGCTATAAAGCATTACGAAAATAGACGGGGTACCGTCTTTTTTTTCGAATGTGCGTGTAAACCTTTCTATTTTGATACAAATATGTTAATATATTAAACTAGATAAAAAGATGAGAAAATAAGAGAAGAAAAGAAAAGAGGAAAAAGAAATGAGTAAACGAACTTTCGAGATGGATTTCGATGGTAGAAAGTTGAGCGTTGAAGTTGGCGAAATGGCTAAACAAGCTGCTGGTGCTGCGTTGATTCGATATGAAGATACCGCTGTACTTAGCGTATGCGCAGTTGGCAAACGTCCGACAACAATGAGCTACTTCCCATTGATGGTAATCTATCAAGAAAAAATGTATGCCGCTGGTAAGATACCAGGTGGCTTCTTCAAAAGAGAGGGTCGACCAAGTGATAACGAGACACTTACTGCACGCCTAATTGATAGACCGATCCGCCCACTCTTCCCCAAAGGATTTATGTATGATTTGCAAATCATCAATCAAGTGATGAGTGCAGATACTGACAACACTCCCGAAATGACAGCGATGTTTGGAAGTAGCTTGGCTTTAGGAATTAGTGATATTCCCTTCCAAGGACCGATTGCCGGTGTGAATGTCGGAATGATTGATGGGAAATATGTTATCAATCCGACACAAGAACAGCAAGAAATCAGTACCATTGAACTTAGTATTGCTGGAACAAAAGACGGAATCAATATGGTTGAATCCAGTGCTTCACAAGTCAGTGAAGAGGATATGCTAGGAGCAATCTTGTTCGGTCATGAATGGATTAAAAAATTATGTGAATTTCAAGAAGAAATCATTGCAGAAGTTGGACTTCCAGATGGTGATTATGAGTATCAATTAATCCCTGATGAATTAACCGCTGCAGTAACAGAACTTGTTGGAAAAGAACTTATCGAAGCTGTTCGAATTGAGGAAAAACTAGAACGTGGGGCAGCCATAGCAGCGATTACAGATCGCGTTGCAACACAATACGAAGAAAACAATAAAGATCTTGAACGACCCGAACGTAACGATTTAGTTAATGACGTACGTAATATTTGTAGTAACATCGTCAAAAAAGAAATGCGTCGTCTTGTAACAGAAGATAAAGTTCGGCCGGATGGTCGGAAACTCGATGAAATTCGCCCACTGGACTCGCAAATTGATTTGTTTGAGTTAACACACGGTAGTGCGATGTTCACCCGAGGACAAACACAAGCGGTTGCACTCACTACATTGGGTAGCATGAGTGAATACAAAGTGATCGATGGAATGGAAGACGAAATCGAAAAGAAAACCTTCATGTTACATTATAACTTTCCGCAATTCAGCGTTGGTGAAACGGGACGTTATGGTGGGCCTGGACGCCGTGAAATTGGTCACGGAATGCTCGGAGAACGGGCGTTACGTCAAGTGATGCCAAACGATGAAGAATTCCCCTATACCGTTCGTGTAGTAAGTGAAATTCTCGAATCCAATGGATCCTCATCGCAGGCAACCATCTGTGCCGGTAGTATGAGTTTGATGGCAGCTGGTGTTCCAATCAAAGCACAAGTAGCTGGTATTGCCATGGGATTGATTAAAGAGGGAGATTTCTATAGTATCTTAACCGATATTCAAGGTATGGAAGATCATTATGGAGATATGGACTTCAAAGTAGCAGGAACTGAAGCGGGAATCACGGCTTTACAAATGGATATTAAGATTGAAGGCCTAAGCAAAGATATTTTAGAGGAATCTTTACATCAAGCGAAAAAGGCACGATTGGAAATCTTGAATCACATGAATGAAGTTATCAGTGAGCCACGTAAAGAAGTAAGTAAACATGCACCAAAAGTCAAAATGTTCCATATCGATCCGGATAAAATCCGCGATGTTATCGGCCCAGGTGGAAAACAAATCACCCAAATTATTGAAGATTGTAACAACGTTAAAATTGATATTGAACAAGATGGTCGCGTCTTCATTATGCACAGCAACCTAGAAGACATCGAAAAGGCGATTGCTATTATTGAAGAAATCGTTAAAGAAGCGAAAGTAGGCGAAGTCTACAGTGGTAAAGTTGTCCGCGTTGAAAAATTTGGATGCTTTGTCGAATTATGGCCAGGTACGGATGGACTATGTCATATCTCAAAACTTGCTCATGAGCGCGTTGCTAAGGTCGAAGATGTCGCCAAACTCGGAGACATCATTACGGTAAAAGTGATTGGTATCGATGATCGTGGTCGGATTGATTTATCGCGCAAAGCGACATTGCCAAAACCCCCACGTACAGAGAAACAAGACCATAAACCTTACAAAAAAGACAGTAAACCAAACACATCGGACAAATAAGGAGTTTGACACATGTATCAAGATGATGATGTAATCTGTTATTGCGCGGAAGTTACGTACAAGCAGATCAAACAGGCGATTCAAAAAGGAGCCAAGACGATCGATCACATCGGTGATATCAACGAAGCTGGTATTGCCTGTGGTACATGTATTGAAGATTTGGAAATTATTGTAAAAGCGTTGATAAAAGAATAACTGGGTAATCGAGCGGAAACGTTAGGAAAGTCCATGCTAGCACAAGCTGCGATGCTTGTAGTGTTTGTGATAGAGAAAACCATAACTCTATGCACACCTTGTGTGACGGCTGGGAGGCCACCTGTTAGATGGTGGTAGTACCTTTAAAAGTGCCACAGAGACGAGCTGGATGGGAAACCATTCAGGTGGAACGGGTAAACCCCTCAAGCTAGAAACCCAAATTTGGTAGGGGCACTCCAGCGTGGGAATTGAACCAACAATGGAGCTGCGCAAGCAGAGATAAATGATTACCACCCTTTTCGGGGACAGAACATGGCTTATAGGTTTTTCTTTTAAAAAAAGAGATGGAATTTTTCCATCTCTTTAATTTACCACATTGCTTTTATCAAAGGTATCTTCTCGATATCCTGACTTAATCATTAAATAGCGTTTTGTATACGTTCCGTAAAAACGCAGAATTGATCGCAACAACCCATATCCATATAAGAGCGCAACAACTCCAAATACCAGTAGTCCGATGAAGAAGGACTCATTGCCAATTAGGATAAGACTCGATACTAGCCAAACACCGAGAATATAATATACCATAAAGGCAAGCGGGAACAGACGAATATTTGTCAATATTCGCTTTTCCCAAAATCGTTCAAATCGAGCATCGGGTAATCGTTTAAAGTACCGATCAAACAAAAATGTAACTAGCATAATATACACGTCCTTTTCTTGCCTTTATTATAGCATAATTATATAATAGATACGAGGTGAAACATATGAAAATAATTCTCTCACCCAGTAAGACCGCATCGTATCAAACGATTGCCGAATTACCTCAGTTAGACTTACTTTATCCAACGAGAACAAAAAAGCTTGTAAGTACAATCAGAAAAATGAATCAAACGACCCTTTCCAAAGCGTTACATGTGAACGGTGATTTGTTAAAACAAACGTATCACGAGTACAAGAATTTTTACAAATCTCCAGGATATCAAGCGTTTCCTAGTTTTACAGGACTGGTGTTTAAGCAACTGGACCGTGATCATTATACATCTGCTGATTATCACTACATCCAAACGCATGTTCGGATTTTTGATGCACTCTATGGTGTCTTAACACCGGGAACCCTGATTAAACCATATCGATTGGATATGAAATCATCACTAGGCTTCAACTTATATAGTTATTGGGATGTTGATGATGCCTTTGAAGATGAGCTAATTATTAATCTAGCATCCAACGAGTTTTCAAAAATGATGTCGCAACCAATGATTTCCATTGAATTTTATACCACTAAGAATGGTCGTTTGCAATCCTTAGCAACCTATTCAAAAATGGCACGGGGACAGATGTTAAATTATTTAATTAAACATCATATAACAACCCGAGACGGAATCCAACAATTCGATTGCGATAACTATCGGTATGATCCGACGCGTAGCACCGCGGATACATATGTCTTTATCCGCTAAACTTTGCCTTTTTTTATTTGATTATAAAGCGATAATATAGTACAATAATGTAACGGAAACAAGGAGGTGATCGAATGCGTAAACCAATCGACACATCAGCGTTAAGTAAACGCCAAAAAATGATTCGTAATTTTTCGATTATTGCTCATATCGATCACGGTAAAAGCACCCTCGCTGATCGGATTTTAGAATACACCAAAAGCGTCAGCGAACGCGATATGAAAAACCAAGTGCTCGATTCGATGGATATCGAACGGGAACGTGGTATTACGATTAAACTCAATGCCGTAGAACTTGAATATGAAGCGAAAGATGGCCAAACCTATATCTTTCATCTGATTGACACCCCCGGTCATGTTGATTTTACCTATGAAGTATCACGGAGTTTAGCAGCTTGTGAAGGAGCAGTACTAGTTGTTGATGCGGCACAAGGAATAGAGGCACAGACCCTTGCGAACGTCTATTTAGCTCTTGATAATGATCTTGAAATTATTCCTGTCATTAATAAAATTGATCTCCCCAGTGCAGAACCCGAGAAGGTAAAACATGAAATTGAAGATGTCATCGGTCTAGATGCCAGTGATGCCGTATTAGCCAGTGCGAAAGAAGGAATTGGGATTACGGAAATCATGGAACAAATCGTTGCTCTTGTACCAGCACCGCAAGGCGATCCCAATGCGCCTTTAAAAGCACTGATATTCGACTCTTACTTTGATGCTTATCGCGGTGTCATACCATCGATTCGTGTTATGGAAGGAACCGTGAAAAAAGGAGATCGCATCAAGATGATGGCAAGCAAAGCAGAATATGAAGTCATCGATGTCGGTGTCTACACACCAAGCGAGAAGAAGAAAGAGATACTAGGTCCAGGTGATGTTGGCTTTTTAACCGCTTCAATCAAAAACGTTCAAAATGTTCGTGTTGGTGATACCATTACCTCTGTACCACATCAAGCGGACCAACCCCTACCTGGTTATCGAACCTTAAATCCGATGGTTTTTTGCGGTTTATATCCCATTGATAGTAATGATTATGAAGATTTACGCGACGCATTAGAAAAATTGAAGTTAAACGATGCATCATTAATCTTCGAACCAGAGACGTCCCAAGCGCTTGGCTTTGGATTTCGGATCGGATTCTTAGGATTGCTTCACATGGAAATTATTCAAGAGAGAATCGATCGCGAGTTTAATATCCCAATTATTGCTACCAGTCCAAGTGTCATCTACAAAGTTCATTTAAACGACCAATCGATGGTTCGCATCGACAATCCATGTGATATGCCACCGATTCAGAAAATTGATTATATCGAAGAACCCTACGTCACCGCAACCATTATGACACCAGAAGACTACGTCGGTACAATCATGGAACTGTGTCAGACAAAACGAGGAATCTTTACCGATATGCAGTACATTGGTGAAAACCGGGTTCAGATAACGTATGAAATGCCATTACTCGAGATTGTATATGATTTCTTTGATCGCCTCAAAAGTGGTACCAAAGGATATGCAAGCTTCGATTATGAATTCTCCAATTACAAACGCAATAAACTTGTCAAAATGGACATTCTGCTTAATGGAGAGATTGTCGACGCCTTAAGTACCATCGTCTTTGAGGAATTTGCCTATCGTCGCGGCAAAGCGATTACGGAAAAACTCAAAGACGTGATCCCACGACACATGTTTGAAATTCCCGTTCAAGCAGCCATCAACACCAAAGTCATTGCCCGTAGCACCATTAAAGCAATGCGCAAGAACGTCCTAGCGAAGTGTTATGGAGGCGACGTATCACGTAAGAAAAAACTTCTTGAAAAGCAGAAAGAAGGAAAGAAACGCATGAAAGCTGTTGGGAATGTTGAAGTTCCCCAAGAAGCATTCTTAAGCGTTCTCAGTTTGGATGATAAATAACGGACAAAATTTGTCCGTTTTTTTACCTCAAAATATCGCAAATATGATACAATATAAATAGAGGTGTGCATTATGTTAACTAGTTTATATATTCATTTTCCGTTTTGTGACCATATTTGTACCTACTGTGACTTTCACAAGTCACTTGCGACCGATTCTCGAAAAGACGAATATGTTGACGCACTGGTCAAAGAGCTTTTGTATCGCAAAAAGGACTTAGTTAACATAAAAACGATATTTCTTGGTGGGGGAACCCCACTCAGCCTATCAATCACTCAATTATCACGAATCTTTTCAACGATTGAACAAGTAGTCAACATCGATTTGGTGTTGGAATATTCCATTGAGACCAATCCAAACAATGTCACCGAAGACAAAGTTCAACTTCTACAGCAATATCATATTAATCGAGTAAGTATTGGAGTTCAAACATTCAACCCCGTACAATTGGTGACACTCGGTCGTGATCATCAGGTCTCAGATGTGGCCAAAGCTGTTTCGTTATTACGACAATATCACATTGATAACATCAGTATTGATTTGATGTTTTCTCTCGTTCACCAAACAGTAGATGATGTCATATACGACTTGGATCAAGTATTGGTGTTAGACGTCCCGCATATTTCCTATTATGCGCTTATATGGGAAGAGAAAACACAATTATACCATCACTATAAACAAGGAAGAGTCACGATGAACTCCGAAGACGATGAAGCTATAATGTATCAAACGATTATTGATACGCTTACTCGTAATCGCTACAATCATTATGAAATTAGCAATTTTGCCAAACCGTCGATGGAAGCCAAGCACAACCTAACGTATTGGCGCAATCAAGAATACCTTGGGATTGGTAGTGGGGCCCATTCCTTCAATAATGGTACGCGGTTCTATCATCCAGCGAATACAAGGGAATACATCAAACGGATGAATCAAGGAGATTTCGATTGGTATCGAAATGAAGATACCAATATTCTTACTGATACCTTAATCATGGGCATGCGATTATTACAAGGAATCCATATTCCTACCATCGAACATCAATTTTCGATTTCATTAATGGAACGTTTTCCAGAGTTACAAAAACACATCAATTTAAAACTATTAACGATTGAAAATAATTATTTACGTTTTACCCGTAAAGGACTATTATTGGGTAATGAAATATTTCAAATCTTTTTGGAGGGATCATAATGTTACAACGATTATTAAAGGAATACGAATACTATTTGCGAATTACCAAAGGATTGAGTGCCAACTCTATAAGCTCCTATGTAACGGATTTAACAGAATATGTAGAGTTTGTTGGACGAAACTATAATATTAATGACCCTCAAATGATAACGAAACAGCATATTCGTAATTTTATTGCACGTTTAAAGCGAAAAAAATCAACGGTAAGTAGTATCTCCCGTAAAATGAGCGCAATTCGTAGTTTTCATAAGTATTTACTACTTGAAAAACTTGTGACAACGAACATTGCACTCGGGATTCGATTACCCAAAAAAGAGAAGAAACTTCCAGTGGTTTTGAGTGTTGAAGAAGTTGATGCGTTAATGGTTGCAGCAGGTGGAAGCGAAGCACTTGACATTCGCAACCGAGCAATGTTAGAACTATTATACGGAAGTGGATTACGGATTAGTGAGTTATTGGAATTGCGGATGGGGGATCTTCACATCAATATGGGATTTTTGAATGTATCGGGTAAAGGGAATAAAGAACGAATTGTACCAATCGGTGCCGAAGCGTCGTTTGCCTTAAAAAAATACCTGGAGCAGTCTCGTCCCCATTTAAAGAAAGTTCCTGGTGACATTTTATTCGTCAATAGTAGAGGACACGCGATGAGTCGAGTTGGTTTCTACAAAGTCTTACAGAACTTAACCCGTAAAGCGGGAATAACCAAAGACGTATCACCGCACACCCTACGTCATAGTTTCGCATCCCATTTATTAGCAAATGGTGTTGATCTACGTGTCGTTCAAGAACTCCTCGGTCATGAAGATATTTCCACAACGCAAATATACACGCATATCTCAAAGCAACAATTACAACAAGTATACGAGGACTATCATCCTCGTGCTCAACAAAAAGGAGACGATGAAGATGTTTAAACGAATCTTTCTAATTGTCATTGACAGCGTCGGTTGTGGCGCACAAGAAGATGCTCATTTATTTGGTGATGATGGAGCCAATACCATAGGTCATATTGCGGAGGCAACGGGTGGAATTCATTTGCCAAACATGGAACAACTGGGTTATGGTAACTTGACGAAAATCATTGGTGTACCACCAATAGTCGATGCAAAAGGTTATTATACAAAAATGCGAGAAATGAGTAATGGGAAAGATACGATGACGGGACACTGGGAAATTATGGGATTGAAAATTGTCGACCCATTCATCACCTTTACCGACACCGGATTCCCCCAAGAACTGCTCGATGAACTGTCGAAGCGAACCGGTCGCAACATCGTTGGTAATAAAGCCGCAAGTGGAACAGACATCATCGAAGAATTCGGTGAACATCAAATGAAAACAGGGGATTTAATTGTCTACACTAGTGCTGATAGCGTCTTGCAGATTGCTGCTCATGAAGAAGCAGTAGGTCTGGATGAATTATACAAAGCCTGTGAAATTGCCCGTGAACTAACAATGAAAGATGAATGGAAGGTTGGTCGGATTATCGCACGCCCGTTCATTGGTGATAAGAAAGGTGAATTCGTTCGTACCGCCAATCGTCACGATTATGCCTTGAGGCCATTTGAACCAACAGCGATGAATTATCTTAAAGACGCCGGATATGATGTCGTAGCGTTTGGGAAAATCAACGATATCTACGATGGTGAAGGTGTCACTGAAACCTATAAACAGAAGTCCAATCGCCATGGAATGGAAAATTTCATCGCCTATGCGGCACATGATTTTAAAGGTTTAGCCTACTTAAATCTTGTGGATTTTGATGCGTTATATGGTCATCGCCGGAATCCAGAAGGATACAAAGAAGCGTTAGAAGAGTTTGATCAACAACTTGGCGAACTGCAGAAGCAACTGAATGATGACGATCTATTAATCATTACGGCGGATCATGGGAATGATCCAACCTTTGAAGGTACCGATCATACACGTGAGTTTGTACCATTATTGGTCTATTCACCAAGTATTCAGGGAGGCGAACTGCCAATTCGGGATACATTTGCTGATATCGGTGCAACCATCTCGGAGAATTTCAAAACAAAACAAGCACAATATGGTACAAGTTTCCTAACAAAACTACAATAAAAAAAGCGTTCACAAATGTGGACGCTTTTTATAGTTCAACATCAAACGCTGCTTCGGCATCGCTAAGGGCTTTACGAAGGACACGTTTGTTTTTACGAATCAGTTCCCGTTTTTCGGCGTTTAACCCACGGGATGCTTTCCGTATGTATTTCTTATAGGGTTTGTTTACCGCTTTGATTAAAGCGTTTGTTTCTTTTAATACCTTTTTGTGTTCAACCAGTTCCTGGCTGATAAAGCGATTCAATTCTCCCAGTTGCTTGTCGTAGTAACTTCGTTCTTTTTGCTTCAACGCTTCATAATCACGTTCAATTGCTTTGTCATCGCGATAGAGTGGTGCGTTGATAACGTACTCGGTCTGTTGTTCGAGAACTTTTTGTTGCATCAGTTTTGCACGATCGACTTCATCGGTGATCCCCTCCAGAGATTCTTCACGAATCTGGTGAAGTTCTTCCAATAAATCTGAATGTTCTTGGATTTTCTCTTTTTTCAGGGCTTTTTGTTGTTGGATGAACGCTTCTGTTTCTTCATCATTGGTCATATCAAGTAGTTCTTGTTTGGTTTTATTGATGATGCGATTGGGTTCAATGATGCGATCGTTATATAGTTCTTCAGCTTCCGATATCGCTTTTTGAAGACGTTGATCCGCGCTGCTGATGGCACCACTGTTTAAGAGTGGCATGATGCCGACGGTGTCTTGCGAATGGTTGTTTTGTTCGATTTGTTGGAACTTGCCCTGGGTTTGATCGAGTAATGCCTCAAAGGCAGCAGTAGTTTGTTCTTTAAGGGCACTGGCTTCTTCAATAGCTTGCCGGGCTCGTTCTTCCGCTGCGGTAATGACGATTTCATAGCGTTTGATTTCCGCATCTTGTTCTTCTTGGACATCAATTTCATCAATCATTGCTTGATAACGATCTTGCAATTGGTTGATTTGCGCTTGAATCGATTGGTTTTCCTTTTTATCGGTAAAGAGGAGAAGTTTGAAGTTTAAGTCTTCCAGTTTATCATTTAACTCTTTGCGTAATTTGGATTTCTCATATTCGTATTTTTGACGATAATAATCAATTTTCTTATTGGCATAGGCCAACTCTTGTTCTTTGGTGAGATTGATATTTTCCACGCGAATGTCAAATTCACTTTCCGCACAGTTAATTTGCTGTTGTGCGAAGAGGATTTGATTTTGTAATGTGGTTTTAACAAAGGCGTCATTTACCTGAATTCCAAGGTTGATTCGTTCGACTTGCTCCTCGGCTAGCGAGCGTTCATTTTCATAGAGTGAATGAACTTTCGTTAACTGCAATTCCCGTTCTTTTTGAGCAATTTTAATTAGGGATTCTTGGTAGATGATTTCGCTGTTTGCTTCCTCTTTCATCTTTTCGATTTTAATCAGGGATTCGTTACGTGTTTTTAAGATTCGTTGATCGATATCGGTAAGTTGTTTATGCAGTTTAAGGTCTAAAACGGTTTTACCGATGTGATATTGTTGATCAATTTTGATGATTTCATGATGGTTCACGTTTTCTTGTAATGCAAGGAGCCGTTTGCGTTCGACTTCCTTGAGTTCTTGGAGTAATGTCTTGAATCCATCAATTAACGTATGATCGGTTTTTTCATTTTCCATCATAATATCCAGTTCGGCAATTCGAAGCGTGGTTTTCAATTGATACAATTGTTTTGTTAACTCGAGTTTTGTGGACAGAAACGATTGCAACTGATGGATATGATCCTTTGTAATTTGTTGATCATGTAGAAGTGCTTGATGATCCGATTTGATTTTGTATAAGATTTTTGACTCTTCAAATTTGATGTGTTCGAGTTCATAATTCAATTCTTGTTTGTTCATGTCTTGAACGTATTTTAGTTCGAGAGTTTTTAGTTGCTTAATCGCTTTTTCATGCGTTTTTTTTGTTTCTTGGGCAAGGAGTTTATCGGTCTTATCGGTGACGCGAGCAACATTGGATTTCTCGATTTTCTCAAATTGCTTCATTAACGTTTGGACTTTATTGAAATCTTGTTTTTTCTCGGCATCGATGATCAACAAACGAATATTTTTTAATTGCTCTTCTTTTTTCTTTTGCTCTTCGCGTTCAGCGAGTAGTTCTTGTTGGTTTTGTGCTTCTAATTTATCACGAACAGATTGTTCATAGGCTTTATACCCATCGATGATTTGCTGGCGTTTTTCATGGTATTTATCGTTGATCTGTTGTTTTTTTTCGGCGATATCTTGAAGGGTTTTTTCATGTTGTTGTGCCACTTTCTCACCCAGTAAGATTTCATCGTCGACCTCAGTAAATATCGAGAGACTGTTTGCTTGAATCGCATCTTGTTTCGCGTGATGATCTTCGAGTATTTGTGACAGTTGATTTTCCAACTCGATGATGTCTTGCTTGATGGTAGAAGTGGCTGTAATTTGGTCCATCGCATACTGTTCTTTTTGAGCATATAGTTGTTGCATTTGCTCGATAATCGCAGTAGTGATTGCCACTTGTTTGTCAAACAGCATATCATTGTTTGTTTTGAGAAGTTGTTGATAGGTTGTTTCGACCGCTCTAGTATTACTGATGGAATCGACGAGATTCGTATAGATAGCATCCAGTTCTGCGAGGGTATCACTTAATTGTGCATTGTCAAAGAAGCGAATTTCTTGACGAGCAGCGAAAATTTTATTTTCGGCGTCAATCATTTCGTTTAATTGTTCCAATACCGTTTCGCGATCTACAATATCGATGGACTTGTTGAGTTCATCGATTTCAATATCAAGATCTTGCAGTTTCTTTCGAGTCTCGTTGATGCGTTGATTGTTTTTCTTTTTCACTTCCATGTTTGCGGCTAAGACTTGATCAACGAGGTCTTTTAATAACTTCGATTCGGTCTCAATATCTTGTTCGATAATCGAAGCAATTTCTTTGTTCGCTTTGGAAATGACTTTCGGTAGAGAGGATTTTGCCATCTAGAACTCCTCCTTTCCATACATGGTTGCATTGATTGATAGTAATTCTTCTAAGGTTTCTTCATGTTTGGTTTTACTTAGTTCAAACAACGAATTGTTAAATGTTTGATTATTAGCTGAAATAAGATCATTGGAATGATCGTTTTTCGCGATAAAGTCTTGTTCGATAAGACGGTATTTTTCGATGTAGTTTTGCAAATTATCACTGAGGCGGTCGTATCCTTCTTGGAACGCCGTATATAAGGCATTTGACGCGGATGTGATAATGTTTTGATTGTTGGTTTGGAGATCGTGTAGTTGTTCTGTTTTCTCCGCAATTTGTTGATCGATTTGTTTCTGTGCATCACCAATCGATTCTTCAAGACGGGGACGAGTAGTAAAAATATTCTTTTCAAATTGATTGGTAAGGTCCAGTAATTCTTGATTGTATTTGTGTTCGTTACGGTCTTTGACTTGTGTTGCTTGTTCAACGCTATTTTGATATTGCTTCATGTTATTCAAATGGACGTTGTTTGTTTTTACAGTTGCATCGTTATAGCGTGCGGTTGCACTTTCGACAGCAATGGTGTGAATGCGATCTTCATAATCAAAGATTTTTTTGGCTTCCGCATCTTTCACTTCCAACTGTTGTAGGGCTTCTTCATAGGTTGCTTGCAACTGTTTGATTTCGTTATCAATCTTTTCTTGTTCGATCACGATAAAACGTTCTTCACTCGCTTCAATCTCTTGTTTGGATAACTGTTTTTGGTTGATGATGTCTTCTTGTTCTTGATGAATCGCTTTGGTTTGTTCCAATGCCTCATTTTTTAGATGATTGATTTGATTGCGAAATTCATTGATTTGTTGATCCAACTGATCGATAAACTCTTGCTGTTCGGCTTGTTTTTGTTGCTTAAATGCTTCCAATGCCTCATCTATAGGGATAAAGTCTTGTTGGAGCTTATCGAGAACTTGTTGCTTTGCTTTATCGGCGTTGCTGTTCGCATGATCAATCAATTGTTGATCGTGTTGTGACAATGGTTGATACAACTCGGTGATACTCGTTCGAAGTTGTTTTTGGATATCTTGTAATTTGCTGAATATTTTATGATAGGCGGTTTCTGTGATTTGGGTTAACTCGTCTAACGAATCAACATTGGCTTGCTTGATGGTATTCATTTCTTGTTCAATCAATAAACGAATGACTGTCTTGTGATCCTGCTCACTGGTATGAACCGCATTCAATTCACGCGTCAAGTCGGATTGCGCTTTTTCAATTAATCGATTATATTTTTTGATTTGTCCTTGGTCGGAAGTAGCGGCAATTTTATTGTGATGGTTGGCTTGTTCAATATCGCTCATGAACTGCATTGCATCAGTTAATACTTCATAGGTTCGGGATAGGTATTTGGATGCTTTTTCTTGTAATGAATCGCTCGATAAGATGATTTCTCGAATTTGTTCAACACTGAGTTTGTCATCTTGATAGGACGCGATTATATCTGTAATAAAATCAACAAAAATGGCATTGTTGGTATCCAATTTACTAAGACGTTCATCAACAATGGCTTCGGTTTTGATTTTATTCTTCATTGGTTCACGAAGTTCGCGATTTAAGGCTTCATCAATTAGATGAATTCTCTTTTGGGCTTCGTTTTCCAGAGCGTTCTTTTGCTTGTTAAACTCGGTAGTTTTGGTTTCAATCTCCAGATGAAGATTGGCCGCATAGGCATCTTTTTCATATTTTGCCTTGGAGGCTTGTTCTTCGAGTTTCAGCAAGTCTTCTTCCAAGGCTTTCTGAATCACTTCGACTTTATAATCGGATTCGATTTTCAGATTTTTGATGGCGTACTCAATTTCCTTGATACGAAGCGCATTATGCTTGCGGATATCAATTGCCACAAGTTTCTTATTTTCTTCTAAAATACTTTGCTCGGTTTTATACTTACTGTCGAGTAAACGACGCTCCAATTTTGTATTATTGAGTCGTAATTTGTAGACCTCTTCCGCTTTAGAATGTTTTAGTTTCGCTTTTTCTAAGGCCTTATCATATACTTCTTTGTTGCGAATATCGGCGACGTCTTTGTGATATTCACTGAGAAGTTCCTTGGTTTTAATCTCTTGCATCGCAATATCAAATGCAAGTTCATTATCAATAATCTCTTTTTCATATTCTTGTTTGGCAAATTTAATTTTATAGCGTTCTTGAACTTCGTTAATTTCGATATTTTCACGTAAGCGATTGACTTCAATCTCTTTTAGTGGATCAGCGGTATCGAGAAATTTATTGATGTCATCAATTAGATAATTATTATCAGCGATTTTTTCAAGATAGGTTTGCGTCATTTCAATCGTGCTTTTTTTCAGGTTATGGAAAATATTCGTATACTGTGTGATGAAATCCGCTTTGAGTTGTTCATGTTTGTATATGTACTCGTTATTGGTTAGTTCAAACTCGTTTAATTGCTCTTTTAAGACAATATTTAAATCACGGAAGTAATCCCCTGTTTCTTTTAAGTTCTTTTGATCGTTTAGCAAGAACACACGTAGCTTTTCGAGATTGTCTTGTTCAAATAACAAGGAATTCTCAATCAGCTCTCTTTCATTTTTTAAAACACGTACTTCTTGATGCAAGAGGCGTTCTTCATACTGCAATGTCGTAGAGGCACGCATTTGAAATAAGTCGATTTTAGCCATGATATTTCGACGGGCTTTTTTATCAGACTCTTCAAGTTCTGTGAGTTGATCTTCTAATTTTTTAATATTGATATCCAAATCAACGTTTACAAGCTGTGTACGAGCTTCAAATTGCTCCTTTAAATCCGCTATTCGTTGATCAATGATGTCAATTTTCGGTTCATAATGATTCGAATATTCAATTTTTAGAGAATCAACATATTCATTGATATTGGCAATTTGTTGATTTGCAGTTTTTCGTGTATTGGTCGCTTGGGTTGACAACATTCGAGATGCTTTTGTAAGTGTGCTTTGAATGGCTTTGTCGTCTTGTTCTTTTTCATCGAAGAAGGCTTGAACTCGATTGCTCAAATCGTTAATCGTCGTATGATAGAATTCTTCAATCTTCTCAATCTGTTTATTGATATCCTGTTGATATTCATCAATTTGCTCATGATGTCGTTGTTTATTGTTTTCAAAGTTATTGTTGTAAATGTCCAATTTCTCTACATAGGACTCGATATTGGTTTTGAATTTAATTTTAATTTCGTCAATTAATTGCTGCTCTTCTAATTGTAGCTCTTTAATGGCCTCATCAATCACTGCTTTTTGCTCGTTAGCAGCAGCAGTACGTTCATCAATGTAGTTTTGAAGTTCCTCTTTGTATCGGGGTTCCCGTCCACTTATTTTTTTAAGTTTGTTTTCAACGGCACGTTCAATTCGTTGGTTTTTAAGCAATGACTTTTCTTGTAATTGATTGATGACGGACGTTGATTTCTTTTCTTTTACTAAAAAATCCTTGTGTGCTTTCAAAGATTTGGTTTCATGACTACTATTCAATTTTTGGATGGCTTTCTCTATTGGTGCAATTTGTTTTTGAAAGTCAAGCTCGATATCATAGGAAGCAATATCGTATGTTTTGAGGATATTTTCTTTCATCTTGTTGCACCTCCCGGAATATCTAATTGTTAAGCCATTCCCCTTCATTTTATTGTATCATACTTATTTTTAATATACAATAATTAGTGTATGAAGTTTCAATTAATGAAAATTCTTTTGTAAAATAGACCTAGAACAAGTATAATTTTTATGAGGTGTTACTATGAGTGAACGTGTCTATACAAGCGATATACTACCTGAAGATATTGAAAATCATTCCTTGCGTCCGAAATATTTAACCGAATACATTGGCCAAACGGAAGTAAAAGAAATGATGGATATTTTTATTCGTGCAGCAAAGAATCGGAACGAGGCATTGGATCATGTCCTTTTGTATGGTCCGCCTGGGCTAGGTAAAACTACTTTGGCTAATATTATTGCGAATGAAGTAGGAGTTAACATAAAAATAACAAGCGGTCCTTCAATCGAGCGTTCAGGAGATTTAGCCGTCATTTTAACCAGTTTAGAACCCGGTGATATACTCTTTATTGACGAAATCCATCGATTACCACGTGTTGTTGAGGAGATATTATATCCAGCAATGGAGGATTATGTGATTGATATTATCGTCGGGCGCGATTCGACCAGTAAATCAATTCGTGTCGATTTACCACCGTTCACTTTAGTTGGTGCAACCACTCGATTCGGCGATCTTAGTGCGCCTTTACGCGACCGCTTTGGTGTTGTTCATAAACTTGAATATTATAATGAAGCTGAGTTGAAGGAAATTTGTCAACGAACGGCCAATATATTTGAAACGGAAATCCATGAAGATGCAACGTTTGAAATTGCTCGCAGAAGCCGCGGAACCCCTCGTATCGTCAATCGCCTATTCCGTCGTGTACGTGATTTTGCGGATGTCTTAAATGACGGCATTATTGATATGGATATGTGTAAACTAGCTCTCGGAAAACTAAACATCGATGAAATTGGACTTGATGGTAAAGACTATGCCTATTTACTGGGAATCATTGAGAATTTTGGTGGTGGTCCAGTTGGATTGGACAGTTTGGCAGCGTCGATTGGTGAAGAACCGACAACCATGGAAGACGTCTATGAACCTTATTTACTTCAGATTGGGTTCATTAAACGCACTCCTCGTGGTCGTGTGACTACTGAAAAAGCTTTTAAACACTTTAAAAAGTCCCATAATATGAGGTTGTTCTAATGCATATCAACGATTTTGATTATATATTACCAGAAGAGTTGATTGCGCAAACGCCATTACAAGATCGCAGTGCATCCCGCTTGTTGGTATTGAATCCAACTACCGGAGAGATTGTCCATGAACACTTTAAACACATCACCGACTTTTTACAGTCCGGTGATGTTCTTGTCCTCAATGATACATCCGTTATCCCTGCAAGAATCATTGGTACAAAAGAGGAAACCGGGGCAACAATCGAGCTGTTACTACTAAAGCAATTACAGAACGATATATGGGAATGTCTGACTAAAAAGGCTCGTCGTGTTCATGTTGGATCGGTTATTTCATTTGGTGACGGACGACTAAAAGCTCGTTGTATTGCTGAAAAAGAAGAAGGATTACGTGATTTTAAACTTGAATATGACGGTATTTTATTTGAGATTTTAGATCAATTGGGAGAAATGCCACTTCCCCCCTATATCCATGAAAAACTAGAGGATCAAAATCGGTATCAAACCGTATACAATAAATACAAAGGTAGTGCCGCAGCACCAACTGCTGGATTACACTTTACGAAACCGTTGTTAAGACAGATTGAAGATATGGGTGTTACACTCGCATACATTACATTACACGTCGGTCTTGGAACGTTCCGCCCTGTTCAAGTGGAGCAGATTGAAGACCATCACATGCATACCGAGTATTATCAAATGTCAGCAGAAACAGCTGCCATTTTAAACAAAGCTAGTCAAGATAACCGTCGAATAATTGCGGTTGGAACGACTTCGCTGCGCACATTAGAAACGGTAATGCGAGATTATGATAACTTTAATGAAACATCAGGATGGAGCGATATATTTATATATCCTGGACATGTCTTTAAAGCGATCGATGGATTAATTACAAACTTTCATCTACCAAAGAGTACATTGTTGATGCTGGTTAGTGCTCTGGCTGGAAGAACCGCAATTATGAATGCCTACCATGAAGCCATTAAAGAGAAATATCGGTTCTTTAGCTTTGGTGACAGCATGTTTATATTACCCCAAAAATAAAAACGGACGTGGTCCGTTTTTTTAATTGTAATAATCTGCGAATGGATCGTCCTCTTCCTCGTCATCTGTCACATCAAGGGGATCGTTTTTCATTACTGGTGGTGATGATTCCGCTGATGTACTTGGTTTTCCTGGTCCCGTCAAGTCGAGATAGAATTCAGCCGTTACTTGTTGAATATATGGGCCAAGGATAAAGATTATGACGACTGCTATTCCGCCTAGTAGTAAGCTGAATATCGTCCATGCCTCAATCACTACTGCAACAATAGGTAACATAATCACAAATGGAATAATCCACCAAATAATCGATAGTATCAATAAGAAATATTCCATTTTATGGCCATCCATTAACTCTCTTGATTCGGTGATTGGTTCAGTTCCCTCGAGAGAATCATACATCGGATCTGCTAAGATATAGGACGTCATTGCATACGAGAATGCTTTTATGATTCCGGGAATAATAAACAGTAATGTCCATAATCCGGTAAATAATTGGACCAAAAACATCGTTAATAAGGATCGTCCATATTGTCCTCTTCGAAATGGATAAAACATTTGATCGAGGTTGGTTGGTGTTCCCTCTGCTAAATCAAGATGGATTCGATTGTATCCAACCACAAGTGGTATTAACAGGATACTGATAATACCAACTATTTGTGAGACCGGTAGTAGAAATGCTAGATTGTCAACGCCAAGACGAGCTGCTTGAACCAATGAATTCGGTAATCCATTAATTGCAGAGAATAAGATCATCGCAATAATTGCAATCCCCCAATTTCCCTGTAAATGTTGCCGTGCTCGCGTTTTTAATTCTCGAAATGTCATATAACATCCCCCTTTGTAAAATATCTACCCTATTGTAACAAATATGCAGTCATGTGACAATAAAAAAAGCCATGAAGGCTTATTTTATTGGTTTTAATCTTGCAGTGAAGTGACGTAAGACAGGGGGTTCGTAATCAAACGTCAGTCCTTTTAACGAATGACGACGATTGTAAACAGCAATCACAGCATCAGCAACGACATCAAGATGACGATACGTATAAGTTCGTCGTGGGATTGTCAATCGCATTAGCTCAAGAGGTGACTCTAAGTTTTCATGGGTATCTGGGTCTCGACCCAGTAAAAAACTACCAATTTCAACTGGTCGTACCCCTGCTTCAAGATAGACCTCATTACAAACGGCTTGTGCTGGGAACTGATGATAAGGGATTTGGGGGACCATTTTCTTGCAATCCACAAATACCGCATGTCCTCCAGTCGGATATTGAATTGGAACACCTGCTTCACGAAGGCGATCCCCTAAATACCGCACTTGATCCAATCGATGTTGTAAGTAATCCGTTTCAAGGGCTTCGAGTAACCCCACACTAAGTACTTCCATATCCCGACCAGCTAGTCCACCATAGGTTGGAAATCCTTCCATCGGAACGATGTAGGTACGGCACTTGTTGTATAAATCTTCATTATCTTTAATAACAATGAGACCACCAATGTTGCTCAACCCATCTTTTTTACTAGACATTAAAAAGATATCAGCTAATTGAAATGCTTCGAAGACAATTTCCTGAATCGTCTTATCTTTGTATTCTAATTCCCGTTGTTGGACAAAATAGGCATTTTCTGCGTATCGAGCACCGTCAATTAATAACGGAATATTAGATTCTTTAGCGATGGTGGCAACACGTTTCATATTATCCATGCTAACCGGCTGGCCACCAGCTGAATTATTAGTAATTGTCATTATAATTCCAGCAATATTTTTAGCACCTTTTTTCTTAATTAACATAACCAAACGATCGACATCGAAATTCCCTTTAAAGGGATGATATGTCTCGGTGTCCAAAACAGCATCAATGTTGCAATCAATCGCACGGGCACCGGCCATTTCGACATGGGCTCGTGTGGTGTCAAAATGCATATTACTAATAAAGTACATGTCATCATGATGAACTAGTTGAGGCAATAGTACTTGTTCTGCACCACGACCTTGATGTGCCGGAATAACATATTGATACCCAGTAATCTCTTTGACGACACGCTCCAATTTATAAAAACTTCGACTTCCAGCGTACGCTTCATCGCCTTGCATCAGTGCCGCCCATTGAAAATGGCTCATTGCCCCGGTACCGCTATCTGTTAGCAAATCAATGTACACATCTTCACTACGCAAAGAAAAAGGATTATATCCTGCTTGTTTAAGTAACTCCTCGCGTTCTTCCCGCGATGTCATTCGAATCGGTTCCACCATTTTAATTCGATAGGGTGGAGCGACGTATTTGTTGTCCATAGTATCACCTCGTCTAATTTATACCAAAAGTATTATATCTTATAATGATAGCGTTTACAATGATAAATCAAAAAAATAGGACAAGTCCTATTCTTCATTTAATAGTGGTAGTGGTGTAATACGTTTCATTAGATACACAAATGGCGTATCCAACATCGCTACAATCACTTTAATGATGTATGTTGTGATAAAGATTTCTCCGATGATATCCCATGGTTGCCAGCCGATAAAAGCTAGTGGTACAAACAACGTTGTATCAATCAATTGTGACAACATCGTCGATCCGTTGTTCCGCAACCACAAGTATTTGTCCGCCGGAAACTTCGAGCGAATCTTTTGAAACATAAAGACATCAAATAGCTGAGATACAATATAGGCAAGTAAACTCGCACCAGCAATCTGTGGCATTACATCAAAGATGTTAACGATGGCGATATGAAAGATATCTTGTTCATCTAAGGGATTGAACGCAATTGCCATTTGCATTATGATAACTGTAGCTAGTAAGCTATAAAATCCAATATAAACAGCTTTCTTTGCCATTTTATGTCCGTATTTTTCACTCAATGTGTCGGTAATGAGAAACAATGTTCCATACATGATGTTTCCCAGTGTCGCAATAATAGTAATATCACCAAGTTCAAACATGATGGTTTTGGTTACTTGAATATTGGCGATGATTGTACCTAGGGCAATCCAAGCGAATAACCCCGTTTTTCCGAACAACTTATACATACCTACTATTAAAATAAAATTCACCATGGCAAATAATAGCCATAATAGCTCATTACTCATAGATAGTCCTCCTTAGTTTTGATATCGCAGGATGGTTCCGAACTGCGTGAGCGTTCTAACTATATAATAGAATTGTCTTATTGTCAACTAGAACATATAATAGAAGTGAGCATTTCAAATCAAAACAAATCCAACTCGATTTGGTATTGTAGTAGTGGAGGTGACCATGAAATTAGACATACAGCAGGCAATCAATTGGCTTGAAGGTAAGCTTGAAGAAGAGATTACACTACAAGAAATTAGTAACTATATCCGCTACAGTAGTTCGCATACGAGTCGTGAGTTTAAACGCTACACGGGTAGTACCTTACGAAATTATATCCAACTACGCCGATTAACCAAGGCGGCGATGATGCTTCGTGATCATCAAATTCGGATTATTGATGTGGCGGTGCAATTTGGATATGGCAGTCAAGAAGCATTTACTCGCGCCTTTGTCAATGCATTTTCGATTACTCCTGGTGAATACGTACAAACAAAGCGAATGATTCCATATGTGTTTAAGAAAGATGTGTTATTTCCCACTAAAATTCCATCCAAAGGAGAGATTATTATGGTACACGATTCCGAGATTAAGATTCGATTTGAAACTATGCCCGAACACAAATTTATTTATTTGACACGTGATAACGTCACCAATTACATGGACTTTTGGACCCTGGTTGATCAAGAAGAAGGGAATGATTGCGATGAACTACACGGCGTGTTGGCTAGTATCCCAGGACGATACAGTGAAGGGTATGGAGCCTTTACCGCAAACGGTTATCTATTTGGTAAAGATGCTGCGATAGACTATCAGGTAGATCCTAGATATGGTTTTCAAGAAGTCATTATTCCAGAACAAACCTATCTTGTCTTTGAACATCCTGGTTTCACAGAAGCCGAGTTCGAGATGGCGTTACGACAAGTTCGTCGGATTGCCCTAGAAGATTTCGATGTCGATATCAAAGACTACGAATTTGATCAATCATTTGTGAAAGCCTATGAGCACAGCGGTATGGAGCTTTGTTATTATTTCATTCGCATTCCCCTAAAAAGCAAGTAATTCTTGCTTTTTTTATTTAGAATAAAACGTTTTACAATAGAAGTCTTGTAAATAAGCCTTACAATTTCATAAATTTGTAGTAAAATGAATACTGTACATTTAAAAAGTGGTGGTTCGATGTTACGAGTAGGTATCGATATTGGTTCAACGACGATCAAGTGTGTTGTCATTGATGAAGACGCCAATATCCTATACAAAGACTACATGCGCCATAAAAGCAGTATTACGAAGTCCTTTACAAAATTAGTACAAGGTATTCAGACTGAATTTAATGGAGCTCATATGCTTGTCAATATTACCGGTAGTGCCGGTATGCTTTTAGCCACGGACATCGGCATTCAATTTACCCAAGAAGTCATCAGTGCGACAACAGCCTTACAGCACGAGTCTGGTGATTTTGATGTCTGCATCGAACTGGGCGGTGAAGATGCCAAGATTATTTTCTTCGATGGCAACAATATCGAACAACGCATGAATGGAACCTGTGCTGGTGGAACGGGTGCATTTATTGATCAAATGGCAACCCTATTAGACGTTAATAGTAGTCAAATTAATGAACTTGCTAAAGATTATGATAAGATTTATCCCATCGCTTCACGATGCGGTGTATTCGCCAAGAGTGACATTCAACCACTATTAAATCAAGGGGCAAATCATAACGATATCGCAATCAGCATCTATCAAGCGATTGTCAATCAAACGATTGCCGGGCTTTCACAAGGACGTAAAATCCAAGGTAAAGTGGCTTTCCTAGGAGGTCCATTGACATTTGCTTCGGAACTTCGCAAACGATTTATTGAGTTTCTCGACTTAACGGATGTTTTTGTTCCTCAAAACGGAGAAGTGTTTGTCGCCTATGGCGCCGCACTCAGTGCCGAGGAAACGAATGTTACCATTGATGAACTCGTACAAAAAGTAGAAGCATACGATCAGCGGGATCACAAAAAAGTCAAGAAAACACTCCCCGCATTATTCGATTCCAATGATGAATACGATCTGTTCATTGCCCGTCATGAAAAAGATGCTGTCAAAGAAGAAGATTTGGCGACTTATTCCGGTAATGCATATCTAGGTATTGATGCTGGAAGCACTACAACTAAGCTAGTATTGCTAAGTGAACATAATACCATACTCTATTATTATTACTCCTCTAATAAAGGGAATCCAGTTGACGTTGTCAAAGCTGCATTGTTTGACATGTATCAACAAATGAATGATAATACAACGATTGTTGGGGCCTATAGTACTGGTTATGGAGAAGAATTAATCAAACATGCATTTCGTCTCGATGGTAGTGAAGTGGAAACGATCTGTCATTATCGGGCCGCATCCTTTTTCAACCCAGATGTCGACTTCATCATTGATATTGGTGGCCAAGACATGAAATGTTTTAAGATTGATCAACAAGTCATCTCCTCAATTATCTTAAATGAAGCCTGTAGTAGTGGCTGTGGTAGCTTTTTAGAAACATTTAGTACATCATTAGGCTATGACATTAAAGAGTTCGCAGAACTTGCGCTAGATGCGAAGTATCCGGTGGATTTGGGTAGTCGGTGTACCGTATTTATGAATAGTGGTGTAAAACAAGCCCAAGCCGAAGCGGCCACCACTCATGATATTAGTGCTGGATTAGCGTATAGTGTTGTGAAGAACGCATTGTACAAAGTGATTCGGACTGTTGATATACGTCGTGATTTAGGGGAAAACATTGTTGTTCAAGGAGGAACCTTCTACAACAATGCTGTATTGCGGGCATTTGAAAATGAAATAGGTATGCATGTGATTCGTCCCAACATCGCTGGTTTAATGGGTGCTTTTGGTGCTGCCTTAATCGCTCGTGAAGAAGCTGTTGAGACGACATCATCCGTCCTTACAGAAGACGAATTGCAAACATTTACTTATCGAACGAAAAAGGCAGTTTGCCGTAAATGTAGTAATTATTGTGGTCTTACTGTGAATATTTTTAAAAACAAAACCTATATTAGTGGGAATCGCTGTGAAAAAGGGGCTGGTCTGAATACGCATAAAGACGACATTCCCAATCTATACCTATATAAATACGATAAAATTCTCTCATACCAATCCGATTCTAGTAAAGAATATAAAGGATCTGTCGGTATTCCGCTGGTATTAAATATGTATGAAAACATTCCATTTTGGTGGACGTTCTTTGATTCGCTTGGTTATCAAGTCGTGTATAGTGATCGCAGTAGCAAAGACATCTACGAAATGGGACAAGGAACCATCCCCAGTGATACAGCATGTTATCCTGCAAAACTCGTTCACGGTCACATTGAAAATCTAATCAATAAAGATGTGGACTATATCTTTTATCCCAATATGCCCTACAATTTTATTGAAAAAGATTATCGTGATAACGAGTACAACTGTCCTGTTGTTGCCTTTTATCCCGAAGTGATAAAAGCCAATGTCGATGATTTGGATTTGAAGACATTTGTCAGTCCATACATTAGTTTGAATGAGAAGGTTCATTTCCTAAAAAACCTAATGGATTCGTTTGACATCAAACGTCTCGTCACCAAAAAAGATATTAAGAAAGCGTATAATCTGGCATTGGACGCATATTATGATTACC